>JAQIBK010000214.1 GCA_027859125.1 Actinomycetota bacterium
CAAGCTGGGCAAGTGCCCGGAGTCCGGCCATGATCTGCTGATCAAGTACTCGCCCCGCAATCGCTCATACTTCGTGGGGTGCTCGGGATACCCTGACTGTTCCGTGACATATCCGCTTCCTCAGGCCATCCACTACGAGGCAGTCGAGCAACTGTGTCCTGTGTGTGGGACTCCTCAGGTCAAGTTCCGGCAGTTTCGCCAGCAGCCCAAGGAGGTCTGCCTCAACACGGCATGCCCCTCTCGTCAGGAGCCGGAGATCATCCTCGGCAAGTGTCCCACGGGCGACGGCGGCGATCTCAGGGTTATCCGCTCCCAGAAGTCGTTCAAGCGCTTCGTGCGCTGCAGCAACTATGACGTCTGTGGGACTTCGTATCCGCTACCGCAACGTGGCGACCTGGAGCCCACCGATGAAGTCTGCGAGCCATGCGGTTCGCCCAAGGTGATAGTGCTCACCAAGAAGGGCCCATGGAAGATATGCATCGATCCCAACTGCCCCACCAAGCCCGCCGACAGCAAGAAGACCGGCAAAGGTGGCGCGCAGGCAAAGGGTGCAGCCAAGGCCAAGGCGAAAGCCAAGCCCAAGGCGAAAGCCAAAGCCAAGGCGAAACCCAAGGCCAAGGCGAAACCCAAGCCAAAGGATGCAACAGAAACGACCTAGTACCCCCTCGTCGGTGAGGACGTGGGCTCGAGAGGGCATGATATTCCCGAGACACGTGCTCCCGGTGAGGAGGTAGCCATGAAAGTCGCGGTCATCCAGATACGGACGCGCGGTGATGCCGAGCATGAGACCGCAGCGATCGGCGACATGGTCTCGACTGCGCTCGACTCCGGTGCTGACGTGGTCGTGGCACCTCTCGGCAGGAATGGTGATCACGCGGGTGCGCCGGGGGCGATGTTGCTGGGGACATCTCTGGGCGCCAGATCCATATGGCGCGACCTCACTGCTCTCGGTGACACAGCCCAGCTTGTCGGAGACTCATGTTTCGATCCGGATGTGATGCGACCCCTGTCAAAGGAGCCACCCGATGCGCTCGTGCTGCACCCCGGATCGGAGTCGGATCTTCAAGCTGAAGCCCTTCTGGAGTACGCCCTGGGCCTGAGTCTGTCAGTTGCGGCTCTCGTGATAGTGAGTGAGTCCATTCCAGAGATCGGTTCCGGCGTCGGGTGGAGCACGATCGTGTTCACGGGCGAGATCCTGGCTGAGTCGGAAACCGCCGATGACATGCTATTTGCGGATATCGAGTTGCCGATCACAGCTCCGGATCCTCGCGAGAGTCTGCCGACCCCCTCGGCGATACTCTCTCACAGGTTTGCGGTCCATCGCGGCGACCGCCCGGATGTGGGCTATCCGGCCGAGCTCAGCTGAGGTCGCCGGGCTCGGGAGCATGTCGTGACGGCGTGCTAGAATCTGCTCTGAAAACCAGACGGTTCATTCTTGGGTCGTCGCATGTATCGGGGAGCTCACTTGGGGCGCGAGTCGCTCCGAATCCGAGGCGAAAGAGGATTACATGGCGTATCCAAAAGTCACAGTTGTCGGTGCTGGACAGGTCGGTGCGACCGCAGCGTTTCTCATGTTGGAGAAGAGTCTCTGTGACGTGGTGTTGATCGATGTTGCCGAGGGTCTGCCCCAGGGCAAGGCGCTCGACATGATGCACAGTCGTTCCGTGGAGCATTTCGGACCCAAGGTCTCCGGCACCAACGACTACGCGGAAACAGCGGGTTCCGACGTCATCGTTGTGACTGCTGGCCTTGCGCGCAAGCCGGGTATGACTCGCGATGACCTCCTCACGGCGAATGGACGCATCATCCGGTCGGTTGTAGAGAAGGCTGTTCAAACCTCGCCGGATGCCATTGTCCTGTGTGTGACCAATCCATTGGACATCATGGTCGATCTGGCCTGGAAGGTGTCCGGCCTGCCTGCAGCGCGAGTGTTCGGAATGGGCGGAGTACTGGATTCTGCTCGCTTCGCACACTTCATTGCCCAAGAGACCGGGGCGGACATCTCGACGGTGGACGCTCTTGCGTGTGGAGCGCATGGTGATGCGATGGTCCCGATGCCTCGCCATTCATATATTGACGGCAAGCGTTTGACCGATCTGTTGTCTGCGGACAGGGTTCGGGAGCTGCGCAAGCGCACGATCTTCGGTGGCGCCGAGGTCGTATCGTTGCTAAAGACGGGGAGTGCGTTCTACGCGCCCGCCGCTTCGATCGTGAGCATGGTCAAGGCTGTCCTCACCGACTCGGGTTCGGTCATGCCCAGTTGCGTGCGCCTCAATGGGGAGTACGGCATAGAGGGTGTGCACATGTCCGTTCCGGCGCGAATCGGTCGTGCCGGCGTCCTTGAGGTACCGGAGTTGGACGTCGATGACGTGGAGCGCACAGCGCTCCAGGAGTCCGCAGAGACCATTCGGGTCTCCATAGCATCGCTTGAGGCAATGGACGCGTGATCTCCTCGGCGGACATCGCCAGCGCGACAGGTGAGGCGGTCACGGAGGCCGCTGTCACTTTGCGATCTGATGTCCATGCCGCTCTCGAGCGTGCCCTCTCCAACGAGCGATCGGATCGCGGACGAAGAGTGCTGGATCAGCTCCTGGAGAACGCACGGATCGCCAGCGGTGACAGGGTGCCGCTCTGCCAGGACACCGGCACTGTGTGGGTCTGGATCGAACTCGGCGAGCAGGAGTGTCTATGCGGTGACTTGCAGGTTGCCGTCGACGCGGCGGTCGAGACGGCGTATCGGGATGCCCGTCTGCGCATGAGTGTGGCCCGCGATGCGCTTCTTGACCGAACCAACACGGGCACCAACACCCCGGCGTTCGTCGAGGTCACCTTCCGACCGGGTTCGGGAGCTACGGTGCATGTGATGCTCAAAGGCGGCGGATCGGACAACTCGTCAGCGCTTGCCATGCTTGAACCCAGCGACGGAATGGCTGGTGTCGAGAGGTTCGTTCTCGACACAGTGCAAGCCAAGGCTACCGGCGCTTGCCCCCCGGTGATCGTCGGCATAGGCATCGGCGGGAGCTTCGACAAGGTGGCCGGGCTGGCCAAGAAGGCTTTGCTCGAGTCCCTGGATTCCACTCCGAGTGATCCTGCGGTCGTCTCGCTCGAGAATCGGTTGCTGACGGTCATCAACGCGACCGGAATCGGTCCGGCGGGTCTTGGTGGGGACACCACCGCGCTCGCCGTGAAGGTCAAGACCGCTCCGTGTCACATCGCTGCGCTCCCTGTTGCGGTGAACATGGGGTGCAGCGCGGTGCGCACGGCATCAGTCGAGGTGCGAGGGTGAGCGACGAGACCGGGATCACGACATCGGCGCCGGGGGCATTCCGGCGCCTGCTGAGTAATCGTCAGTTCCGGCTGCTGTGGTTCAGTCAGTTCGTGTCCGGGGTGGGCGATTGGCTCGTCATCGGCTTCCTGATGCCTCTGGTGACAACTCTCTCAGGTGGATCGTCTTTCGCTGTTGCAGGCATCATGATCGCCAAGATCATTCCAGCGCTGGTCTTCTCCTCGGTCACTGGTGCTCTGGTCGATCGATTCGATCGCCGCAGGCTCATGATGGCCTGCGATGTCACGCGGGCTCTGCTGACGTTTGGGCTGTTGATCACCAACAGCCTCGCCGTAATCTATCTCACTGTCATGGTCATGGAGGTCGCCTCGCTGTTCTTCGTGCCAGCCAAGAATGCTCTGATCCCTGTGTTGGTCGACGACGACGATCTCACGGCTGCCAATAGTCTGTCCTACACAACACAGCAGGCGAGCATGATCATCGGGCTGACCACCTCGGGTGCCATTCTGGCTGCTTTCGAGGCGATCGTACGTGGGTTGCTGGGAGTCAACATCCCCTTCGTGGGCGCGCTTCTCGACATGTTGCGACCGGCGTTGCTCGGGCCTCGTGCCGGCGTGTTCCTGAACAGTCTCACTTTCATCGCATCCGGTTTGGCGATTCTTTTCATGCGGCTCAAAGTGCATGCACCGCGTGGCGAGGGCGGAATTCAACTCGAGATGCTGGGCAAAGATGTCGTGGAGTCTTTTCGCTTTTTGCGCGATCACAATGAGCTCAGAGGTCTGCTCGTCACAATCGGCGGTGCGATTCTGGGTGGTGGCGCCATCATTCCAGTCGGGCTCGTGTACGTTCAGCAGTCGGTCACGCGGGGCGCGAATGTCGACGAGTACATCGATCGATTGCTGGGACCCCTGGTGGCAGCACCGCAGACTTTCACCTTGGTGTTCCTTGCTGTCGGTATGGTTGTCGGGGCACTTCTCGTGCCCAAGCTGGCCAACTATCTCAAGCTCCAAGCGCTGTTCCTAGGAGGAGTCACCGGGTTCGGTCTGGCCATGATCGGCTTCGCTCTGTCAGGCACTTTCGCGGTGCTCGGCTTCTTCACGGCGATGGCCGGACTTTGTCTTGCTGCAGTGACCGTGGCGGGCAACACCTATGTTGCGCAGACTGTCGGTGATGAGATTCGTGGACGCGTGTTCACTGCGCTTGAATCCGTGATACGCGTTTCGCTATTGCTCTCCATGATAGTTGTGGCACCGCTGGGCGATGTGGTCGCCGGTGTCGTTTTCGCTGTCGTTTCGTTGCAGGGCGGCGACATGGCGGCTGCCGCGCTCACTGGCCCCAGGATCACTCTCATCATGGCAGCCACGGTCGTGCTCGGTGCGGCATACTACGCACTGAGGCGCTTGAATTGGCGCTCTGAATCGATGGAGTGATGATGGGTACGGTAAAGGACACAACGGGCGCTGCAGTCAAGGCGCGCCCCACTCGCGAGAGCATGCATCGGTTCCTGTCGCTTGGACTGACGTTCTCTGGTGGTAATGCAATGCGAGGCGTGGCTGGATCGCGTATCGCATTGATCGGCGCTGTCTCGATCGGGGTTGTGGCTCTGCTATCTGCGCTGCTCTCCCAAGCGCAGGGAATCACTGCGGACCCGTCGCGTCTCGCGCTGTATTCTTGGATGAACGCGGCGGCCTCCGGGGACATCGAGACCGCAGATTCACTTGCGCCAATGGTTGCGTCGGATCCCAACGTGGCATGGCTGCTACCCTGATGACATCCTGGAGAGAATGATGGAGGACGTCGTGGCACGCATGAGCTCGGATACCAAGCGCGTCACCCTGCCGCTTTCGTCACATGACGCAGCTTCTCTGCGTGTCGGCGACGAAGTGCTTCTGAGCGGTCCGGTATTCACCGCCCGCGATGCCACACATGCCCGACTTGTGGCGGAACTGGAAGCGTGCGGTGAGTTGCCATACGGTCTTGACGGTCAGGTGCTGTTCTATGCCGGCCCAACACCGCCGGCTGCAGGACGTCCCGTCGGCTCGGTGGGCCCAACCACGGCCAAACGCATGGACTCCTTCACGCCCGCGCTGCTACAGGCTGGTGTCCGGGGCATGATAGGCAAAGGAGTTCGATCCCCGGCCGTGCGTGAGGCCTGCGTGCAGTTCGGTGCGGTCTACTTCGCCGCGGTCGGTGGATCGGCGGCGCTCCTGGCCACACGTGTGATCTCGTCGGAGACAGTCGCTTACGCCGAGTTGGGCACCGAGTCGCTCACGCGAATGGAGCTCAAGGACTTCCCGGTGTTCGTGGCCATCGACGCAACAGGGGCCGATCTGTACGCATCAGCCGCGAACGAGTGGCGCGTCCGATCCGCCGAGGAGAACTCATGATCGACAAGGGCATGCTGATCACATTCGAAGGTGGCGAGGGCTGCGGGAAGTCCACGCAGATCCGCCGTCTCGCCGCTAGTCTGAGGGGCGCGGGACTGGATGTTCGTGAGGTTCGCGAACCGGGCGGGACCCTCGTGGGCGAGGCTGTCCGACACGTGGTCCTGGATCCCGGTCATGGGTCGGTCGATCCGGTGGCGGAGCTCATGTTGTACGAGGCTTCGCGTGCGCAGAACGTGGCCGAGGTCGTTCGTCCGGCCATGAGGTCCGGGCAGATCGTGCTACTCGATCGATTCTATGATTCATCGACCGCATATCAGGGCTTCGGCAGGGGTATCGGCCGCGAGGAGGTCGAGGCCATGAACCGGATCGCGACTGGCGGACTCGTGCCGGATCTCACCTTGTTGCTCGATATCGATCCTGTCGAGGGAATCCGACGGGCGACTGGTAGGGGAGCGGATCGGTTGGAGCAGGCGGGAGCTGAGTTCCACGCGTGTGTTCGTGAGGGATTCCTGACCATTGCCGCAGACGAACCCGATCGTTTCGCCGTCATCGACGCGAGCGGTTCCCTCGATGATATCGAGGAGCTCGTTCTCGCCGAGGTCGTCAGCCGACTGCCGCGCGTCGCTGCAGCGTTGGGGGAGAGTCGGGCATGAGCCGAGCGTGCGTGTTCGACGACATCATAGGTCAGCAGCGTGTGGCCGGCTTTCTGGAGAATGCCGCTGCAGAGAGAACCGTAAGCCATGCGTATCTGTTCGCGGGGCCGCCTGGTGCGGGCAAGAAGACGGCCGCCAAGGCATTCGCCTGCGCGCTCCTGTGCGATGACGGCGGCTGCGGCGCTTGTGCCTCGTGCTACAAGATCAAGCGTGGCTTGCACCCAGATGTGCACATGGTCGAGCCTGAGGGCGCGGCCACGTACATGGTTTCTCAGATTCGCGAACTGATACACGACGTCCACCTCAAGCCCGTCGACGGAAGCCGCAAGATCTACATTGTGGATGCCGCCGATGCGCTCAACGACGGTTCTGCCAACGCATTCCTCAAGACGCTCGAGGAGCCGCCGGACGATGTGACGATCATCCTGCTCACGCACTCCTATGATGCGGTGATCCCCACAGTCGCTTCGCGCTGCCAGATCGTGAAGTTCAGACGAGTCCCGCCGTCCATGGCCGAGGGAATAATAGTTGAGCGTACGGGCGCGGATCCGGCACAGGCGCGTGCGGCTCTCGCCGCTGCAGGGGGTGTGATCGCCCGAGCACGTGAGTTCCTGGATTCACCCATGCGTCGCGAAGCTCGGGACAAGGTGCTCGCCACTCTCAAGGACCTGGCCACCATGGACGGCCATGATGTACTCGTGGCCGCGCGCGATCTTCTGGCCGCGGTCAAAGCGCCTCTCGAGGAGATCAAGGTCCTTCAGGCCGAGGAGATCCGTGAGCGTGAGGAGTTTCTGGGTTCATCGGCGGGCAAGGCGGTCAGCGATCGACACAAGTGAGAGTTGACCGCCCGGGGACGCGAGGGGATTGCGGAAATACTCAGCGTGACGGAGAGTTGGCTGCGCGATTGCTTGGCAATGTCACAAGGACTCGATGAACTTGTTGCTAACATCGACGTGCGCGACGCTATGGAAGAGGTCGCTGCAGTCATCACGCCGAACGCCGCGATCAAGGCCTTGGCGTCAGTCAAGGAGACACGACGACGTGTCTCGTATAATGTGAACCCCCAGCTGGCCATCGAGGCCATGCTGTTCGATATACGGGAGGTACTCATATGCCCACGGTAGTGGGTGTCAAACTCAGGTTCGCCCCTAAGACGATCTTCTTCGACCCTACGGGGTTTGAGACGGCGCAGGGCGACCATGTGATAGTCGAGACAGAGCGCGGCACGGAGTATGGCGTGATCGTTGACGAGGTGCATGAATTGGCCGCGTCACAGTTGCAGTCGCCACTCAAGCCGATCGTTCGAGTTGCGTCCGAAGAAGACCTGTCGAAAGCCAAAGAGTACGAACAGCTTGAAGCGGAGGCCATGCCGATCTTTCGCGAGCTCGTCAACGAGCACAAGTTGGATATGAAGCCGGTCGACGTCGAGTATCTCTTTGACGGTGGCAAGGTCGTGTTCTACTTCACGGCTGATGATCGTGTGGACTTTCGCGAGCTCGTGCGTGATCTTGCAGCGCGTTTCAAGGCGCGTATCGACATGCGTCAGGTTGGCGTGCGCGATGAGGCACGGATGGTGGGTGGGATCGGTCACTGCGGGCAGGTGCTGTGTTGCACCCGTTTTCCCGGTGACTTCCACCCGGTTTCCATTCGGATGGCCAAGGAGCAGGACCTCCCCCTCAACCCTCTCAAGATCAGCGGGTTGTGCGGTCGGCTCATGTGCTGCTTGCGCTACGAATATGAGGCGTACAAGGACTTCAAAGGGCGGGCCCCAAAGCGCAAGGCCATAATCGAGACGCCGCTCGGACTGGGAAAAGTGAAGGATTTCAACACGCCGCGTGAGACGGTGACGCTCAAGCTCGAGAACGGCGATACCCTCGTGGTCCCGGTCGCGAAGATGACCTGCTGCAAGGACAAGGGATGCCCCTGCAGTGTGAGCACCGAGGCGCTCGCTGAGATCCAGGCGGCAGAGCAAGCAGCTTCCCCGCTTGCGACCAGTTCCGTGCCGGAGCTGACATCAACGACCGGCTCCAAAGCGGCCAAGTCAAGTCAGGCATCGGATAGTCAGAATCCCAGCGGCAGGACCCGGTCCGGACGCGGGCGCTCGGCTTCTTCTGGTCAGAAGAGCGGCGCTTCAAAGAAGAGCAAGCAAGGTTCCGCCTCGGGTTCGGGGGACAAGGCTCCCGGCGGCGAGAAGGGCGGAGACACCCCCGCTTCCGATGGCAGCAAGAAGTCCTCGGGTCGCCGCCGTTCTCGTCGATCGCGGAGCGGCAAGGGCTCCGGTTCGGGCGGATCATCCAAGTCAACCTCGGGAGCGCCTGACAAGAGCGCACCCAGGCAGGCCGCGCCCAAGCAGCAGAGTGGCGGCGAGGGCGGTACTTCTGCCACTCAGCCACCTGCAAGGCGTCGACGTCGGCGTCGCCGGCCACCGGAGGGTGGACAGAGTACGGAAAATGGTTAGAATACTGCGAGGCGCTTCGCCGACGTAGCTCAGCTGGCCAGAGCACCGCACTCGTAATGCGGGGGTCAGGGGTTCGAATCCCCTCGTCGGCTCCAGGTACACGATCGAGGGCGGCACATACGTGCCGCCCTCGTTGTGTTATCCGGACCACATCGCGATACGACTGCCGCCTGCGGGTGGATACAGACCGCCTGCCGTATCGGCGGGTCTCAGTCCTTGCGCGACCTAAGTAACTTCTGTTACTTTTGCTCGAACCCGTCGCCCTTGGGAGCGTGTATTTCTCACCCCGAGGGCGTTGCCGTATCCCGACGGAGGCCATGCATACGAAGCGTTCAGACACGAGAAGGGTCGCCGCGTTCTGATGCAGATGGACTATCTCATCATAGGTGCATTCGTCCTCATCGGGCTTGTGTTCACTGCTGCCACAGTCATGGCCTCCAACGTCCTGAGCCCGAGCGCACCCTCCGAAGCCAAGGGTGAGACCTACGAATGCGGCTCCACTCCGGTCGGTCCTCCATGGGTCCAGTTCAGAGTCGGGTACTACGTCTACGCACTCCTCTTCTTGGTCTTCGATATCGAGACCGTGTTCCTGTACCCGTGGGCGGTCGCCTTCGGCAAGCCGGGTCTGTTCATCCTGGTCGAGATGGTCATCTTCATCGCCATCCTAGCCGCAGGACTCGCCTATGCCTGGAAGGAGGGCGCGCTCCAGTGGCGATAGACCGTTTCACCGGCGAGCACTCAATCGCCTTCATCCGAGTCGAGCAGCTCTTCGACCTCGCGCGCCGCAACTCGCTGTGGTACATGGCCTTCGGTATCGCCTGCTGTGCGATCGAGGGTCTCATGAGCGCGTCGGGCCCCCGTTTCGACTTCGACCGTATGGGCGTCTTCTTCCGCGCCTCTCCTCGGCAGGCCGACGTCATGATCGTGGCCGGCACTGTGAACAAGAAGATGGCGGAGACCGTCAAGACCCTCTACGACCAGATGCCCGAGCCCAAGTGGGTAGTGGCAATGGGTGCATGCGCGTGCACCGGCGGACCGTTCCGCGAGTATCCCAATGTGGTGTTGGGCGTGGACCAGATAGTCCCCGTCGATGTGTACATCCCCGGCTGCCCCCCGCGGCCCGAGTCGGTTCAGTACGGATTCATGCAGTTGCAGGACAAGATCAAGAAGCAGACGGAGGATCGCCTTGCTGCCCGACGAGACAGTCATTAAGCATATCCTCGCAGACGCGGGGCAGAGCGACGCCGACATCCAGGAGACCGCCCTGGGTCTGGTCTGCACGCTCGCGCCATCAGTCGTTGCGTCGGCTCTGGCAGCGTTCAAGGAGTCAGAACTCGACTTCGCCACGCTCGTCGACCTCATGGGTACCGACACTGGCGAAGAGATAGAGCTTTCATATCATCTGCGATCCTTCACGCGCGATGAAGAGATCCACATCAAGTGCAGAGTTGCGTATGACTCTGAGATCTCATCGGTCTGGAACACCTACCCCTCGGCGCTCATGCCCGAGCGCGAGACGGCTGAACTCTTTGGACTCACGCTCTCAGGTCACCCCAATCCGAAGCGACTGCTCACGACCGATGGTGTGGAGCCGCTCCTGCGCAAGTCATCTGTGATCCGCACCCTTCAGGAGGTGCGCGACCGGTGACCGACGCCCGCGACATAGCGACCGAGGCGGGAATGCTCGCCCCCGAGGGTACCCATCATCCCGGGCTGCCACCGGCCGGCATCCGTCGCGCGCCGGAAGGCGTCGATGGTCTGACCACTGAGCACCTCATCATCAACATGGGTCCCCAGCATCCGTCGACCCATGGTGTTCTTCGCATGATCGTCGAAATGGACGGCGAGGAGATCGTGAGCGCGGAGGCATCCATCGGCTATCTGCACCGCGGCATCGAGAAGCTCGCCGAACACCGTCAGTACAACGCGCTCGGCACGCTCATGGATCGCGGCGACTACGTTTCGGGCATCCATGGCGAACTCGCCTCGGCGCTGGCTGTCGAGAAGCTCATGGAGATAGCGATCCCTGCGAAGGCCGACTACCTGCGCGTGCTGCTCTCGGAGATCAACCGAATCGCCAGTCATCTGGTGTGGTTCGGCACTTTCGGCCTGGACACCGGTGCCATGGGGCAGTTCCTGTATGCGATGCGCGATCGCGAGAACCTCGTGGACATCCTCGAGGGCATAACCGGCGCACGCATGATGTTCAACTACGTGCGGCCCGGCGGCGTGCTTGCCGATCTGCCTGCGGGCATGGCAGCCAAGATCCTCGAGTTCTGCAGCGGCTTCGACAAGTATATAGAGGAGCACCACGATCTTCTGGGCGGCAACGAGATATTCCAGCACCGCGTGAAGGGCATAGGCGCGATCGATCGCGATACTGCGCTCGCGTTCGGCCTGTCCGGCGCGAACCTGCGTGGTTCCGGCGTGGCGTTCGACGTGCGTCGTGAGCGTCCGTATGCGGCATATGGCGAGATGGAATTCGACGTGCCCGTCGGCTCCACAGGCGACTCCTGGGACCGATACATGGTCCGCATGGAGGAGATGCGCCAGTCCAACCGAATGATCCGCCAGTGCCTCGAAGGCATGCCCGAGGGCGATTTCACCGCCAAGGTGCCCAGAGTCCTGCGCCCGCCCGAAGGTGAGGTCTATGCCGCCGTCGAGTCTAGCCGAGGAGAGACTGGCATTCACCTCGTTTCCCAAGGCGGCGACACGCCTTATCGTTTCCATTACAAGGCGCCTTCCCTCTATGCGCTCCAGGCGCTCGAGGAGATACTTCCCGGTCACCTGCTCGCCGACGTTGTGATGATCATCGGCAGCACGGACATCATGCTGGGGGAGATCGACCGATGAGCGACGTGCTCAGCGTCATACTTCCGGTTCTCGCCGCAGTGGGCCTCATGCTCGCCAACGGCGTGGTTCTCATTTATATGCTCCGCAAGGTCTTGGGCCATCTGCATCTGCGTGTCGGGCCGATGCATGTGGGCTGGCACGGGATTCTTCAGACGGTGGCTGACGTGGGCAAACTGCTCACCAAAGAGGACATCACTCCCACCAATGTGGACAAGGCCCTGTTCTTTCTCGCGCCTGCTGCCGTGTTCGTGCCTTCGCTCATGGCATACGCGGCGATCCCGTTCTCTGAGACCTGGAGCATCACGTCGCTCGACACAGGTCTGCTATACACATTCGCTGTGCTTTCGCTCGTGCCCCTTGGCATTCTGATGGCCGGTTGGTCGTCGGGGAACAAGTGGGCATTGCTCGGCGGTATGCGTGCCGCCGCCCAGCAGATCGCGTACGAGGTCCCGCTGCTGCTGTCCGTGCTGCCTATCGTGATGTTGTCGGGCTCGCTCGATCTCGTCGAGATAGTCGCGGCACAGGGCGGCTATTGGCTGGGCTTCGTGCCCCGCTGGTTCGTTCTGCATCCGCTCGGCTTCGTGGCTTCAGTGATATTCCTGATCGCGGGGTTGGCGGAGCTCAATCAGACGCCGTTCGATATGTCTGAGGCGGAGTCTGAGCTCGTTGCCGGATTCGCCAGTGAGTATTCCGCCATGAAATTCGGCCTGTTGTTCCTGTCAGAGTTCAGCAACTCGTTCATTATCTCGGCGCTCGGGGTCACGCTCTTCTTTGGCGGATGGACTCTTCCATGGATCCCTGCTGATGTGGTGGCCAAGATCGGCCCGGTCATCTTCATGCTAAAGACCTACATCGGCATCGCCGTGTTCATGTGGATTCGAGGAACCTATCCGCGTGTTCGCATCGACCAGCTCATGTCTCTGGGATGGAAACGCCTGATCCCGATATCCCTTGGGCTGATCATGGTCACGGGTATTGCGATCAAGGTCGTCGAGACCGTGCGGGGGGTGAGCTGACATGTGGGGCTTCGGACTGATCAATGGTCTGCGTATCACCATGCGCAACATGCTGCGCGGGCCGATCACAGTCATGTACCCCTACGAGAAGCTCGAACTGCCCGAACGCTCGCGTTGGGCCGTGCGTCCGGTCTACTTCGACAACGGCGATCCAATGTGCACCGCCTGCATGGCGTGCGTGCGTACCTGCCCCGATCACATTCTCGATCTCGAGGTCACAACCGCCGAGGACAAATCCAAGCACATCGATCGCTTCTCCTATGAAGTGGGCGCGTGCATGATGTGCGGCCTGTGCGTCGAGACGTGCCCGTTCGATGCGATAGTCATGAGCCACGAGTACGAACTTGCTGTCACCGATCCCGCGAAGCTCTCCGAGGATCTGGTCACCGACGTGGACGCGACTTCGGCCAAGCGTCACCGGGAGATCAAAGCTGCGGCCCAGGCGGCAACAGAGGCTGCGGCGGATCCCTCAGCTCTCGTAGCGGACGACGCTGCACCGACCGAGAAGGGGGGCGACGATGCCTGAGACAGTCAATGGCGTTGTGTTCGGCATTCTGGCGCTCGCCTCCATAGGTGGTGCGGTTGCGATGCTCACATCGAGCAACGTGATTCATGCCGCGTTCTGGCTGCTGGAGGTCATGCTCGCCATCGCCGGACTGTTCCTGCTGCTCTCCGCCGAGTTCCTGGCACTGGTACAGGTCTTGGTCTACGCCGGTGCCGTCTCCGTTCTCATGCTGTTCGTGATCATGCTGACGCTGCGCCGACGCGAGGATGCGGTGCGTACTCTGGATGCATCACTGGGAGCCGCAGTTCTCGCGCTGCTGTTCGGTGCGATCGTCTATGTGGGCGTGGCTGCATCGAGCTTCACTCTTGGACCCATGCCCGACGAGGTTCCTGACATTGAGGCACTGGGCACACTGCTCTTCTCGCTCGATGGCGGATGGGTGTTCCCCTTCGAACTCGCTTCTCTCGTGCTTCTGGTAGCGCTCGTTGGCGCTGTCTGGTGGTCAAAGGAGGGGGATCGCTGATGCAGGTGGGACTCGAAGTCTTTCTGGGACTGGCAGCGGTGCTGTTCTCACTCGGGCTGTACGGTGCGATCTCCAAGCGAAGCGCCGTCATGGTGCTCATGTCGCTCGAGCTCATGGCGGTGTCCGTCAACATCAACCTCGTCGCCTTCTCGAGGTTCCTGACGCCAGAGGTCATGACAGGTCAGTTCTTTGCCATCTTCACCATGGTCGTCTCTGCTGCTGAGATCGGTCTCGGTCTTGCGCTCGTCCTGGCCATCTATCGTCAGTCCCGTTCCATCGAGCTTGCCGGCTTGAACCGGCTGAAGGGGTAGGCATGGGATATATCGCCGTCATACCCCTGCTTCCGGCTCTCGCCTTCGCAGTGTTGGTTCCACTCTCTCGGGAGTGGCGCAACCGCATGCTCTGGATTGCGGGGGCGGCCATGGGCGGATCGCTCGTGCTCTCAGTCATGGCCTTCTTCGCCACGTGGCCCGGAGGACATGCCGAGCACCCCGTGTGGCATGCGACGTTCCCGCTCGCAGAGATCGGCGGAAAGCCGCTCGAGATGGGCCTCATGCTCGATCCGATATCGGCTGCAATGCTTCATTTGATACCGATCGTGGGCAAGTGCGTTCAGGTCAACTCGCTGGGCTACATGCACCGTGACGAGCGCGTCGGTTGGTACTATGCTGCGCTCTCGCTGTTCACGGCGGCCATGCTTCTGCTGGTGCTGGCCGACAACTTCCTGCTGCTCTATATGGCGTGGGAGGTCATGGGCCTCTGCTCGTATCTGCTCATCGGCTTCTGGCACGAGCAGGAGGCGCCGCGCAAGGCGTCGCAGAAGGCGTTCCTGACCACGCGAGTCGGCGACGTCGGTTTCGCCATCGGTCTCTTCGCGATGTATCAGGCTGCAGGCACCTTCTCCTTCGAGGGCGTGCTCGGTTCGGTGGCTTCCTGGGCGCCGGGCGCTGCCACCCTCGTGGCCTTGATGTTGCTCTTTGGCGCGATGGGCAAGTCCGCCCAGGTGCCGCTGCATGTGTGGCTGCCTGACGCTATGGCCGGCCCCACGCCCGCATCGGCTCTCATCCATGCGGCGACCATGGTCGCCGCCGGCGTCTATCTCGTTGCGCGCGCAATGCCCATCTTCGAGGTCAGTGGCACGGCTCTCACCGTCACGCTGTGGGTCGGTGCGATCACCGCAATGGTGGGAGGCCTGCTGGCCGCAGTGCAGCACGACATCAAGAAGGTGCTCGCGTACTCGACGATCTCGCAGCTGGGCTACATGTTCATTGCGCTGGGCGCAGGCAGTGTCGTCGCAGCCATGTTCCACCTGGTGACTCACGCGTTCTTCAAGTCACTGCTGTTCCTGGGGGCCGGCGTGATCATTCACGCATCCCACACGCAGGATATGCGCGAGATGGGTGGCTTGGCCAAGCACCTCAAGATCACGACCGTCACATTCACCGTGGGTTCGCTTGCGCTCGCCGGCGTCTTCCCGTTCTCGGGCTTCTGGTCCAAGGATGAGATCCTCGCAGTACTGCTGCACGAGCAGCAGTACGGTGTGTTCGCGATCGCCCTGATCGCTGCGTTCATCACGGCGTTCTACGTGGCGCGGCTGTGGTTCCGGGTGTTCGTGGGACCTGAGCAGACAGATGAGCTCCATGAGGCGCACAACACGATGCTCGTGCCCATGGTGCTGCTCGCGTCCATCACCTCTGTGATCGGTATCGGCGGCTACTGGTTCGCCGAGTTCCTGGGTCACGAGGGTGCGTGGCCCGCGCCCGTCGTGTATCTGCCTTCACTGGTGGCTGCTGGCGCCGGCCTCGCGTTGAGCTGGTGGGCCTACGGTCGCCTGAACATCGTGCTCAACACCCGACCTCTCAAGCAGCGAGCGGGCTACATCTACGGCATGCTCTCCAGGAAGCTCTATTTCGATCTCACCTATGACACGTTCATCATTCGTCCATTCATGCGTCTTGCTCTGGTATTCGCCGTGTTCGACTTCAAACGGATTGACGGCGCGGTGAACGGAGTCGCGCGCAGTTGGCGCGATCTGTCCGAGAGCGGTTGGACTTTCGACCGCCGTGTGATCGACGGTGCTGTGAACGCGTCGGCGACAGGTGCCAAGGCGCTGGGTTCGCGTCTGCGCCGGATCCAAGGCGGTCGTGTGCAAGCGTATCAACGTTATGTCGTGGGAGCGGTTGTGCTCCTGATGCTGTGGACCGTAGTGAAGGGGGCCTGACGGAGACATGTCACTCCTGACGACCATCATATTTGTGCCGCTTGTCGGCGCGATCGTGACCGCAATGTTGCCCAAGGCGCGAACGGACCTGCCAAAGAAGGTCGCACTCGGCTTCGGTCTGGTCGACCTTGCGTTGGCCGTGGTGCTGCTCGTCCGCTTCGACGTGGGCGCGGTCGGCATGCAGTTCACCGAGCGACTCAACTGGATTCCCGAGGCGGGCATCCAGTACTTCCTGGGTGTCGACGGCATCTCCGTGCCCCTGCTCGCCCTTTCGACTCTGCTCACCGTGCTCGCGATTCTCGCCAGCTGGAAGATCGAGAAGCGCACCGTTCTCTACTTCACCATGATCCAGTTGCTCGCCGTGGGCATGAACGGCGTCTTCGTGGCACTCGACTTCGTGCTCTTCTACGTGTTCTGGGAGCTCGTGCTCGTGCCCATGTACTTCCTGATAGCCGTCTGGGGCGGTCCGCGCCGCGAGTACGCCTCGATCAAGTTCTTCCTCTACACGCTCTTCGGTTCCGTGTTCATGCTCATTGGAATCCTGGCTCTCTATCTCCATCCGTCCGGCGGCACTTTCGACATGATCGAACTCGCCGCACGAGGCGGTTCTCTGCCGACGAACTTCCAGTGGTGGATCTTTGGCGCGTTCTTCCTTGGCTTCGCGGTCAAGGTGCCGATCTTCCCGTTCCATACATGGCTGCCTGACGCACACGTCGAGGCGCCCACTGCGGGCTCCGTGCTGCTGGCCGGCATCATGCTCAAGATGGGCACTTACGGGTTCGTCCGCGTTTCATTGCCCATGCTGCCGGATGCCGCCGCGTCGGCCTTCTGGACGTGGACGATCGGTGTTCTGGCAGCGATATCCATCGTGTACGGTGCGGCGGTGGCTTTCGCACAGACTGATCTCAAGAAGCTCGTCGCGTACTCATCGGTGTCGCACATGGGCTTCGTCATGCTCGGTATCGCATCCGGCACGGTGGCAGGTATCAACGGCGCTGTTGTGGTCATGGTCGCGCACGGCATCATCACCGGCCTCATGTTCCTGCTCGTCGGCATGGTCTACGAGCGTACGCACACTCGCAAGATCGCAGACGTCTCCGGGCTGTCAAGCGGCGTTCCCGTCGCCGGCGGTCTGCTCGCATTCGCGGCGATCGCCTCACTCGGCCTGCCCGGTCTTGCTGGTTTCCCCGGCGAGTTCCTGACGCTTCTCGGTGCGTGGCAGTCCGATCTGGCCCCCGGCATAGTGATCGTCTCGGCTCTGGGCGTGCTGTTCGCCGCCGCCTACATGCTCTGGATGGTCCAGCGCGTGGTCCTGGGCGAGGCGAGCCCGATCGTGGCCAAGATCACCGATCTCAATACTCGCGAGATCGTCATCGTTCTGCCGCTTGTGGCGCTCACACTTGGAATCGGCCTCTACTGGTCGAGCCTGCTTCGATATGTCGATCCGGCCGTGAAGGCCATGCTCACAGGCATGGGAGCGATCTAGATGGAAGGCTACTGGCAGCTACTTCCGGAGCTGATCGTCATGGGCGTCGCCATCGCGGCGCTCTTCGGCGAGCTGCTTCCGGGCAAGGATCGCGGTACGGCGCTGCTCGGTGCTGCTGCTTCCACAGCCGCGGCTGTCGTCCTGCTGTTCTGGGGTACGGCCGAGCCCCTCTTCGGCGGCATGGTCGTGGCCGACGAGACCGCCCGCTTCATCCGCATCGCAGTCGCGCTTCTCACCGCCGTCTGGCTGCTCTGGCTATCCGGGCGCAACATGGATGGCGAGCGTCGCCGTGAGGCGGTCGCACTCGCCCTGTTCTCCTCGGCTGGAGGCATGGTGCTCGCCATGTCGGCCGATCTCATCGTGCTCTATATGGCGCTCGAACTCTCCACCATGCCCGCATACGTGCTCATGGGCTACAAGCGCAAGGATATCGACGGGCTGGAGGGCGCCCTCAAGTACTTCCTGCTCTCGATGCTCACCAGCCTCGTCATGCTCTACGGCCTGTCTTTCATCTATGGCCTGTCGGGCACCACCGCGTACTCCGGAATCTCGCTCGCTGAAACCGGTCCGCTGGGCATTGCTGCCGCCGCGCTCGTGATGGTCGGCCTGTTCGCCAAGATGTCGGCCGCCCCGTTCCACTACTGGGCACCCGATGCCTATGCCGGTGCTTCGGCAGCGAGCGTGGCGTTCGTTTCCACCGTCCCTAAGATCTCGGGCATGGCGGCTGTCGTTCGATTGGTGGCCGTGATCGCGCCTGGTGTCAGCTCTTTCGGCATTCTGCTGGGCGCTGGCGCTGTGCTGTCCATGGTGCTCGGTAACCTCGCCGCGCTCCCGCAGTCCGACCTGCGACGCCTCATGGCATACTCCGGTGTGGCGCATACCGGCTACCTTCTGTTGGCGCTGACCTCCGGTACCCAGATCGGCTATGGTGCCGTTCTCTTCTACGTCGTGGCGTACGCGGCTCCCTCGATGGCCATCATGCTCATATCCGCCGAGGAGGGACCCTCTCTCACCGATCTCGCGGGCCTGGCGGCTCGCCGCCCCGCCATCGCTTGGGCGATGGTAGTCTGGCTGCTGTCACTCATCGGCATTCCGCCGTTCGCTGGCTTCTTTGGCAAGCTGTACCTCTTTGGAGCGGCCATAGAGGGGGGGCTCGTATGGCAGACGGTGCTCGCGATCGTGATGAGCGTTGTGTCCGCGGGCTACTACTTCCGTGTCATGCGCGAGATATTCTTTGGCGATGTTCCGGAATCACCCATGCAGGTTGAGCGCTCGGTCTCGGCATCGACCGCTCTGGCACTCTGCGTACTCGCGACTGTTGCGGTCGGTATCGGGGCTTCGCCACTCATGAACGCCCTGAGCTTCAGTTTTCCGTAGATACACCTGAGCGAAAGCGGCTTCTGGGCATCTGTGGACTTCCCATGTGGATGTACTGCGTTGAGCAGCCGTGACGCGAGCACAGGGGGTATACTTCATCGTGTTCGGGCAGGCCAGAAACCCAGCTGCGGCATGCGGCTCGACACGAGGTGAGCGATGAACGACGAACCCATTCCCGGTACACCGATCGACCCTCCCGCACCCGAGCAGCCGATCTATGCCCCGGAATACGAGACGGTCGAAGGTGCGCTCCCGGTGTGCGACTACACGGGTGACGACGATGTTCCTTGCGAGGAGCCCGCACTGGTGCGCCAGTGGTCCAGTGCAAGTGTGATCACGTCGGCGGCTGTCGGCAGCGTGGTCGGCGGACTGATCATGGCAGCCGCGCTCGTGTGGGCTTTTGGGCTGTTCCCCGGCGTCCAGCCGCTCTCGTCGGCGGACACGGGCGTGAAGCCTGCTGACATCACCATAACTACAGACGACGTTGTCGACCCCGCTGTTGCCGTGGCTGCCAAGGTCACGCCCAGCGTGGTGAACATCGCCATTCAGCGGACATCGTTCAACCCTTTCACCGGTGTCACTCAGCTCCAAGAGGCCGGCAACGGGTCGGGCGTGATCATTCGCGAGGACGGCTACGTGCTCACGAACTACCACGTTGTGGAGACCGCCGACCGCGTGATAGTCACAGTCGGCTTCGAGGATGTTGAGGCCGAGGTTGTGGGCGTGGACACATCGACCGATCTCGCCGTGCTCAAGATTCCCGGTGATGGACACCCGGCGATCGAGTTCGGTTCATCCTCGGACCTGGTGGTCGGCCAGTTCGTCGTGGCCGTCGGCAGTCCGTTCGGGCTGGAGAAGACAGTCACCCAAGGCATCATTTCAGCGCTTCAGCGCACGAGCTTCGCCGAAGGGACCACCTCGCTGACCGCCTACACCAATCTCATCCAGACGGATGCTGCGATCAATCCCGGCAACTCGGGAGGAGCGCTGGTCGATGAGACAGGTCTGCTGATCGGTATCAACACGTTGATCCAGTCCACATCCGGCCAGTCAGCCGGAATCGGTTTCGCGATTCCTGCGGATTTCGCCGAGTCCGTCGCACAGCAGCTTATCGAGACCGGCGAGGCGAAACATCCGTACCTTGGCGTTTCGACAGTGACGATCAACGAGTCGAACTCCCGTCAGTTCGGATTGGCAGTGGAGCGAGGTGCCCTGGTCCAGTTCGTTGAGTCCGGTTCGCCGGCGGACGAGAGCGGCGTCGAGCGCGGGGACATCATCATCGAGATCGACGGGCGCGACATCGGTGGCACCGAGGATATCTTCAGCGCGGTCAGGGGTGCAGAGATAGGGCAGGAAGCCGAGATCGTGCTTGTGCGGGGGGACACCCGCCGTACACTCACGGTCGTGCTCGCCTCTGACGGCGGAAGCTGATGCGCATCACTCTGATAGCAGTCGGCAAGCTCAAGGAGCGGCACTGGCGCGAGGCCGCACAGGAGTACATCAAACGACTGGGCGCGTATGCAACTGTAGAAATAGTGGAGATCACCGATCGAGATGTCACTCGTGACGAGGTCCGGGCCATGGCTCAGGAAGGTGCTGACATCCTGAAGGCTATCCCGGCAGGCGCGCACGTTGTCGCACTCGATGTTCAGGGCAAGCAGATGAGTTCCGAGCGGATCGCGACTTGGATATCCGATCACGGACTCCAAGGACGCAGCCACTTGGCGCTGATAGTGGGTGGCTCGTCAGGATTCGCCCCCGAGGTGCTCGCGCGAGTGGACGAGCGAGTCTCCCTTGGCATCATCACACTGCCGCATCAACTTGCACGTGTGGTGCTGTTGGAGCAGGTGTATCGCGCATTCCGCATCATGCGCAACGAGCCCTACCACCGGTAGGTCAGCGGTTCGTACGCAATGGACACCCATTCGTCATCGATGTATCAGAGCCCTCTTGGTGAGCATTTCCCTGTATAAAACTAGAAGCTATCATGAGGGGTGTGTTTCATTCTTCTGCGGGATTCCGCTGCGGGAGATTCAGGGAGGAGGGCGCATGGCAGATTGTGAGTGCCTCGGCGGCTGCTTGTTCTTCGACGACCGCATGGCGAAGATGCCGAGCATGGCAGAACTGTACAAGCGCAAGTACTGCCAGGCGGACAACAGTGATTGCGCGCGGTTCATGGTCTTCCAGGTTCTCGGACGAGATGCCGTGCCCGTGAACCTGTTTCCGAACGACGTTGATCGCGCCACGAAGATACTCGCGGCGCCTGCCGTCTGAAGCTACCATTCTTCTGAATCGAGCTGGCGTACCATGCACCGTCTGTCCAACTCCTCGTTGCTAAAGGGGCGCGGCAGGCGGTATCCTTCTGGGTCACTGTTCATGTCCGTGCACGAGGGAGAGACACGCCTGTGATCGAGTTGCTGTCCGGTTTGATCCACGATGCCATCAAGGCGGCCGTTGAGGCGGGAGGGCTCAACCTCACCGAGATTCCTGAGCCGCATCTTGAGCGTCCGCGCGATCCGAGCCACGGTGACTGGGCCACCAATGTGGCCATGCAGTTGGCCAAAGACGCTCGCATGGCTCCCAGGCAGATCGCCGAGGTGATCGCCGATCAGATGAACGGCCACGAGGACATCGCTGCTGTAGAGATCGCGGGCCCGGGTTTCATCAACATTCGGCTTTCAGGTGCTGCGCTTCAGCGTGTGCTACGTGATGTGCGTGACCATGGCGCGGATTACGGCCGCGTTGACATCGGCAAAGGGCGCCGCGTTCAGGTCGAGTTCGTTTCTGCGAACCCTGTTGGTCCCATGCACGTGGGCCATGGCCGCTGGGCCGCGCTGGGCGACAGCATGGCACGCGTTCTCGAACACGCCGGTTTCGTGGCGCAGCGCGAGTTCTACGTCAATGATGCGGGTGTGCAGATGGACACCTTTGCCAAGTCTGTCGCTGCTCGCTACATGGAGATGAATGGGGTCGAGGTCGAGTTCGCCGACGACTGGTATCAAGGATCGTACATCCGAGATATCGCCCAAGAGATCATGGATGCCGAGGGGCCGAAGTGGGTCGATGCCGATTCAGACGCACGTGAATCACACTTCAAGGAGCAGGCATACACGCAGGTGCTGGCTCACCTCAAGCGCGTGCTCCACGGAATGGGTGTGGATTTCGACGTCTGGTTCTCAGAGCGCACACTGCATGAGCCTGCCGAGGACGGCGTGAGTGCGGTCGAGTCAGCGATTCTGACGCTACGTGAAGCTGGCTACATATATGAGAAGGACGGTGCCACCTGGTTCCGGACCACGGATTTTTAGGACGACAAGGATCGTGTTCTCAAGAAGGCGGACGGTTCCTACACCTACTTCGCCGCTGACATCGCATATCACAAGAACAAGTTCGACCGCGGTTTCGACCGCGTGATCGACATATGGGGCGCCGACCATCATGGCTACGTCAAGCGCATGGAGGCTGCGGTCGCCGCACTCGGACATCCCGGCAAGTTGGACCTCGTGATCGGCCAGCTCGTGAACCTGTTCCGTGACGGTGAGGCCGTTCGCATGTCCAAGCGCACTGGCGAGATGGTGACGTTCGAGGATCTGCTCGACGAGGTCGGCGGGGATGCCGCACGCTACTTCTTCCTGCGTCGATCCACCGATCAGCCGCTCGATTTCGATATTGGATTGGCCAAGGAGCAGTCATCGGAGAATCCGGTGTTCTACGTCCAGTACGCTCATGCGCGAATCTGCTCGATCCTGCGCAAAGCCACTGGGGCCGATACCGCCGACGAAAGCGTTGGCGTCGCCTCGATAGCAGCGACACTCATAGCGGAGGATGCGCCGCTTCAGCTGCTCGAAACAGATGCCGAGCTATCCTTGATGCGCAAGCTCGCCGAGTTCGGTGAGGTGGTGCAGGCCACGGCCGAGCAACTCGCGCCGCACAAGTTGACCCGCTACGCCGAGGATCTGGCGGCGACATTCCACCAGTTCTACACATTGTGTCGGGTGTTCGACCCCGAGAACCCCGAGCTCACCGCAGCGCGACTCTATGCAGTGGATTCCACACGTCAGGTGCTTGCGAACGTGCTCACGCTTGTGGGAGTGACCGCTCCGGAGCGCATGTAGCAGGGGAGTTCCCGCGACCTCACTATTAGCATATACTAATTGAATCGTATATCGACCACTATCAGGGGAGACATCCATGGCCGGCAAACCAGCCGCACCACGCCCGCCCGCAACGCCTGACCTCAAGACCGCTGCCGATCTGGCACCAGTGCTGCCCATGACCGCCGATGTGCGTGACGGTCACCTGTTCATCGGCGGGGTTGATACCGTGAAACTCGCCGCCGAGGCAGGCACCGCTCTCTACGTGATGGACGAGGCGCACATTCGCAATCAGCTCTCCGAGTACGTGAAGTGGACGCGCTACCACTGGAAGGACGTTGACGTCATCTACGCCGGCAAGGCATTCCTCTCCGTGCAGATGGCCAGAATAGTCGCCGATGAGGGTTGCTCGCTTCTGTGCGCGTCGGGTGGCGAGCTCGCCTACGCCCTTCGTGCGGACTTCCCAATGGAGCGCGTCCAGGTTCACGGCAACAACAAGACCGACTACGAGCTTCATGAGTGCCTCGAAGCGGGCGTTGGTCGCATCGTGGTCGACTCCCTCTATGAGATGGAGCGTCTCGCCGCAATGGCGCAGGAGGCGGGGGTGGAGCAGAGCATTCTGATCCGCATCACGCCCGGTATCGAGGCCGACACTCATGATTTCATTCAGACCGGTCAAGAGGACTCCAAGTTCGGTTTCGGCATGGCTGAGGGCCTGGCCATGCGTGCGATCAAGCGCGCACTCGAGCTACCGGGCATCGATCTGGCCGGCCTGCACATGCACATAGGCAGCCAGATCTTCGCGCTCAAGAGTTTTTCCAGTGCCATCGAGGTCATCGTTCACTTCATGGAGGACATTCGCCAGGAGACCGGCTATGTCGTGCGCGAACTGGACACAGGTGGTGGTCTGGGAATCGCATACGGTCTGCCCGACGAGCCATCAACGATCAAGGACTACGGCAAAGTGATCGTCGACGGTATCAAGGAGCACGTCGAGGAGCATGGCCTGCCGGTGCCCAAGATCATGGTCGAGCCCGGCCGCAGTATCGTGGCGAACGCCGGAGTGACTCTCTACACCGTGGGGTCGATCAAGCAGATCCCCAACATCAGGACATACGTTGCGGTGGATGGCGGCATGTCTGACAACATCCGCACTTCTCTGTATGACGCGCACTATGAAGCTCTCATCGCGAACAAGGCCGACAGGCCCCGCGAGATGGTCGTGACAGTCGCCGGCAAGCACTGCGAGAGCGGGGACATGGTCGTCAGGGACGCCCCGTTGCAGGTGCCTGAGTCCGGAGACATTCTGTGCGTCTGCGCTACCGGTGCGTACTGCCAGTCGATGTCAAGCAACTACAACAAGCAGGTCCGCCCGGGTGTCGTGTTCGTCAAGGACGGCGACTGGCGTTGGAGCGTCAAGCGCGAGACTTATGACGACCTCATGCGCAACGACGTAGAGTAGCGGTCATGCCTGAGATCGACGAGGTTGAACTCAAACGCGGTTTCTGGACATCACGCATTGTCGATGCCCGCTTGCGGGAGACTTTCTCGGCTGACGATGTGGTGCAGGCATCAGTCGTCCTCGCTGGTCTCATGGGCGAGGATCCGCACGACGATGAAGGTTCCGATCAAGCCGTTTGCCGTCTCATGCTCGCTGCGATCAGGGTGAGCGAGGGTAGCTTGATCAAACTCGCAGCGTGGGTCGAGGCCGCCCATCAGGACCCCCGAGATTTGATCGTCGCCGGGGAGTACACCCGAGAGATACAGGATTCGAGTCAGGACGCTCGCAGCATCGACCTTGCCGAGTATCTGGCGTGGGTCTCAGGTCCGGCTATGGGATCGGCGGAGTAGCCACAAGCGCAGAGTGATAGGATTTCCCCAGGGGTTGTCTATGACACCGGGGGTGTTGTGGTGAGACTTGCGAGAATCTTGCGACTCTGTGTGATCCTTCTGGCAACGTGCGCACTCGTCTTGAGCGCGGGCTGCAGCAAGGATGAACCGGCCGAGGAGACCACAGAAGCCGTCGAGTCAGCCGACGCACCTGAGGCCCCATCCGGCCTTGAGGTTGCCGTCGACGACGAGCCGATGGAAGCTGAAGTCTCAGATGCCGACGTTGCGGCCACTGAGGACGAGGCTGACGTGGACGCGGCGACGAATGATCCGGTACTTGGCCCACTATCGGCCGAGGTCTCATGGGCTTATCTCACCGACATGTATGAGGACAACGGCTACTGGTATGTGGTCGTTGATTACATCCAGGTGATCGGTCCGGAGGACGACATACAGTTCGTGAATCAGAACCCGCAACTCAGGACGTTCCCACTCGCACCAAATGCGAACCTCCAGGTTCTTCGGGATACCGGCTCACCGGATTACGATTCTGTTTCAGTCGCCGATTTCCACACATTCCAACAGCAGGACGGCGATGAGCTGGTCGAGGTCACCCCGGACAATGGGTACGCCTCGCAGTTGACCCAGTGGTGGTCACCCTAGGTGTAGTTCCCACATAGGTTATTGACAGTTGAGGACCCCGTCCTGGTGAGTGCTGCGTCTCGGCCCGCGGGTGTCTCGCGGCAGACCGGCGGCAAGTGGGTCGCGAGGTATCGTCGATCCGGTGAACCCGGTTTGCTCGATGTCAGCTCACGCCCGCATCGCATCCGACCGCGTGTCACGAAGAGACACTGTCGACGCATCCTCAAGGCGCGGCTTCGTTACAAGCGCGGTCCGCACTGGCTGTCCTGGCGACTGAAGATATCGCGCTCGACGATCTATGCGGTCCTGCGCAGGTTCGGGATCAGCCGCCTGAAGCCAAGATCCACTGAGCCGTGCGTTCGCTATGAGTGGCCGGAGCCAGGCGACCTGATACACCTCGACGTGAAGAAGCTCGGACGGATCAAACCCGGCGGCGGCCATCGTGCCTTCGGCCGAGGTCCGGGGATGCATCACAAAGGTGTGGGCTGGGAGTTCGTCCATATCGCGATCGACGACCACTCACGTCTGGCGTATGAAGAGTTCTGTGCCGACGAACGCGCCGAAACGACAGTAGGGTTCGTCAGAAGAGCTCTGGACTTCTTCGAGTGTGTTGGGATCGAGACGAGGTGCGTACTCACGTACTACAATCTAGAACGTCCACATGGAGGCATTGATGGTCAGCCGCCGATCTCGCGGGTCAACTGACAACAACGTCCATGGGAACTGCATCTAGCTGCCCAGTAGTTCCGGAGCTCGGTCGCCTCGACGTCCTGCGGTATACTGCTGCGACGAGCACTCGACGCGCACACACGCTTGCAGACGCGTCTCATTGGCAGAAGGAGTTGCGCGATGCGCAAAGTAAACATCGGACTCATCGGGCTCGGCACAGTTGGTGCGGGCGTCACAGAGATTCTCGCGCAGCATACTGGCGACTTCCGCCACAAGGCCGGGGTCGACCTGGAGCTCGCTCGGGTTGCTGATCGCAACGAGGCGTGCTTCGCCACCGTGGATCTTCCCGCCGATCGCTGTCACACAGACTGGCACGCCATCGTCGATGACCCTGAGATCGACATCGTGATCGAGCTCATCGGCGGCACGGGTGTGGCGCGCGACGTAGTGATCGCCGCCCTCGATGCAGGCAAGAGCGTCGTGACTGCGAACAAGGCTCTCATGGCCACCGCAGGCAAAGAGGTCATGGACCATGCCGCGGCCCAGGGCGTCGACATCGCGTTCGAGGCGAGCGTGGGCGGCGGCATCCCGATTATCGGGCCGCTCAAGCATTCGCTCACCGGAAACGAGATCACGAGCGTTGTCGGCATCGTCAACGGAACCACCAACTACATGCTCACCCGGATGGCCCAGGACGGTCTGGACTATGGCGTCGTACTCGCTGAAGCTCAGGCCAAGGGCTATGCCGAGGCTGACCCCACTGCCGACATCGACGGCTTGGACGCCGCCGCCAAGATAGCCATTCTGGCTTCGATCGCGTTCAACTCGCGGGTGGTCATGGATGACGTTCCCGTCGAGGGAATCCGCTTTCTGACCTCGAGCGATATCGACTATGCCAGCGACATGGGCTACGCGGTCAAACTGCTGGCCATCGCCAATCGTACCGACTCCGGTATCGACATTCGCGTGCACCCCACGATGATTCCGTCGGATCATCCTCTTGCGGGCGTCAACGGCGTGTACAACGCCATCTATGTTGTCGGCGACGCAGTGGGCGAGACAATGTTCCTCGGGGAGGGAGCAGGGTCCAGCGCTGCCGCCAGTGCAGTTGTGGGCGATGTCATCGAGGTGGCGCGTCACCTCTCCGTAGATTGTCTGGGTCTTGTCGGTTGCACATGCACCGAGGTGCTTCCTGTTCGCAACATCGCCGATCTCATCACGGGGTACTACGTACGTATTCTCGTCTCCGATGTACCTGGTGTGCTCGCCGCTGTCGCCACGGTATTCGGCCAGCATGGAGTCTCGATCGCCTCGGTCATCCAGAAGAACACAGATGAGACCGGTGCTGAGATCGTCTACGTGACTCACAAGGCATCCGAGGGAGCCATTCGCGAGGCTCTCAAGCAGATCGAGGCTCTCGACGTCACCAGTGCCATTGGCGCAGTGATCCGTGTCGAGGAATTCTGACCAATGAAGCGGCGAGCGACCGTTGCAGTCCCGGCGACCTCGGCCAACCTTGGTCCGGGATATGACTCATTCGGTCTCGCTCTGGGAATGTACAATGATTTCTCCGCTGAGCTGGCCGATGAGTGGAGTGTCGATGTGAGCGGAGAGGGCTCCGGCTGGCTGTTCACCGACGCGCGGAACAAGGTGGCCATCGCCATGTCCCGCGTCTTTGCAGAGTGCGGTTCGCCGGGTATATCGGCGGCCGTGCACTGTGACAATGGGATTCCGACCGGAAGAGGCCTGGGTTCGTCGGCAGCCGCGATCGTGGGCGGCATGATGCTGGCCAACGAACTCTGCGGTGGCGAACTGGGTAGCGAAGGCGTCCTGCGTCTGGCGATCGAGATGGAGGGGCACCCCGACAACGTGGCGGCAGCAATCCTGGGCGGCTTCACGATCTCGTGGTGCGATGACACTCCGGCCACCTGTCACTCCGAACGTTTCGAGCCGGGGCGAGGATTGGCCACTGTTGTTGCCGTGCCCGCGAAGTCGCTCTCGACCAACAGCTCTCGGGAGCTTCTTCCTGACACCGTGCCTCATTCCGACGCAGCCTTCAACGCTGGCCGTGCCGGGCTCCTGTCAGCCGCCATCATCTCAGGCCGAGGAGATCTTCTTGCGCATGCACTCGCCGACAGGCTCCACGAGTCCTATCGTTCACCAGCCATGCCGAACTTCGTGGACGTCCGGGACGCACTGTTGGTAGCGGGTGTCGATGGGGTGGCGCTCTCGGGCGCGGGGCCCACTGTGATCGGATTGCTGACCGCCGATACCGATGAGGATGCATTGGAACGGGCGCGTTCCGTGGCCCAGACGGCGGGGGGAATGGCCGGTTGTTCAGGGTTCGCGGTTTCCGCGCTGCCCATCGATCGTCGGGGGGCTTGGAGTCGGGCGGAATAGCAGTCTGTCATCTTCTGGTTGACCCGCGGCACCATCTGAGGGGAATATGGAGATGTCCCCCCAACCCCCATCCTGCCGTTCCACTTGCGGCCCACCTGCGGAGGCACTCCCTATGGATCAGCCGAACACCCCGGCACAAACCAGTCCCGACTCGTATGCCGCGCAGGCGCAGCAGTACGCGGCGTACTATGCTCAGCAGGCGCAGCAGCAGTCGCAGCACCAGGTGACGCCGACTCCGCCGTCCAAGATGGGCACTGGCTGGAAGGTGTTGATCGGCTTCGTTGCCCTCTCCGTACTGGGTGCTTGCGGTCTTTGTGGAATCTTGGCCGTATCGATCCCCTCGAACGACGGGGTTCACGGCGATTCCATCGCGCTGATCCACGTCACAGGCGTGATCTCCGGTACGGGCAGCGCAGTCAACGGGGTCGTCACGCCCGAGAACATGCTCAGCTTGCTTGCTGCAGCAGAGAACGACCCCAGTGTTCGTGCGGTGCTTCTGCGCATCGACTCGCCCGGCGGAACAGTAGCAGCATCCGAGGAGATCTCGACTGAGGTGGCTCGCATGAGCAAGCCGGTGGTCGCGAGCATAGGCGACATAGGCGCTTCCGGCGCCTACATGATCGCTTCCCAATGCGATGAGATCGTGTCTTCGCGCACTTCCTCGGTGGGTAGTATCGGTGTGATCGCCGAGGTCATGAACCTGGAAGGGTTGCTGGAGAAAGTGGGCGTGGACTTCACCGTCATCACCGCTGGTGAGTTCAAGGACGCAGGCAGTCCGTATCGATCGATCACGGAGACGGAGACTGCGCTGATCGAGCATTCCGTGGATATGGCGTATCAGGAGTTCATCGATGTGGTCGCTCGCGGCCGAGGGCTCGATCGCGCATCGGTCGAGGAGATGGCCACCGGATGGGTCTGGTCCGGCGTGGAAGCCCAGGAGATGGGACTCGTGGACACCTTGGGAACATTCAACGATGCGATCGATCGCGCGGCTGATCTGGGGGGCATCGAGGGGGATCCGTACATCGTGACGTACGACGAGTACGATCCGTTCGATGTCATCTGGAGCCTTCTTGGCATCCGAGACAGGCTCTCGCCGGCCAGCGCACTCGACAACGAGGCGATGCTGCGACGGTCGCTGCCCCAGTAGATGGGTCGGTATCGACGTTATGAGAGGTGGCACGATGAGCGGTGAGGGACCGATCGTCATAGCGCATATCTCGGATCTGCACTGTGGGTCCCGCTACCACATTCCCAGCCTAGCAACCCGGGTGGTGGATGAACTCAACGATCTGGCTCCGGACATCGTGGTCGTCACAGGTGATCTGACGGACATGGGCTATCAGCCGGAGTTCCATCGCGCACACCGACTGCTCTCCCGACTCGAGTGCGAGCACTTGCTGGTCCTTCCCGGGAACCACGATGCCCGCAACGTGGGCGACGAGCACTTCCAGGACCTCTTTGGCACGAGGAGCAAGGAGCTGGTCTTCGACCGGCTGCGCATTCTCACATTGGACAGCACTGAGCCGGACCTGGACAACGGACGAGTGGGGCGCGGTCGTTATCCCTACATCGAGGATCGCTTCTCCGACCCGACCGAGTTCAAGATACTGTGTCTTCATCACCATCTGGTGCCTGTCCCTGGAACGGGGCGCGAGCGCAACATCGTGCACGATGCGGGTGATCTGCTGCGCGTACTCTCCAATACTGGCGCAGATCTCGTGCTGTGCGGACACAAGCACGTCCCCAACATCTGGCGTCTCGAGGACATGCTGATCGTGAACGCGGGCACCGCGTGCACGCATCGGCTGCGCGGCAAGGTCCGGCCCTGCTACAACCTGATAGAGATTCACGACGACGGACGTGTTCGCGTGCTGCTCAAGGAGCCGTACCAGGACCCGCAGGTGGTGGCCGACTTCCTGGATATGAACCAGCAGTCCTGCAAGTGGGAGCGAAGATCGGAATCGGAGGAGCCTTCATGACACGAGTGGTGGCACTCATCGATGGAGAGCACTATCCGCCCGTGGTCCGCTTCGCGCTGGCCGGACTCGGTCACGAGTACGATGTGGTCGCTGCCGCCTTCATTGGCGGAACAGAGAAGGTCGACCTGCAGGCAGGCATGGCCACCTATGGAGTACCGGTCGTGACGGCCGCTACGGCCGCAGAGGCGCTTGCACTGGCAATCGACCGATACGACCCCTGCGCCGTGATCGATCTCTCCGATGACCCCGTCCTGTCTCCGGCCGATCGCTTCGAACTCGCGACAGTGGCGCTGTCCCGCGGCGTCGAGTATCGCGGCGCCGATTTCGTCTTCTCGCCACCGCGTTCCCGCATGAGCACCAAAACCCCTACGCTAGCCCTCATTGGCACCGGTAAGCGGGTGGGTAAGACGGCTGTGTCCGCGTACGTCGCCCGCAGGCTCAAGGCAGCGGGCCGCGACGTGGTCGTGCTCGCAATGGGCCGAGGAGGGCCAAGTGAGCCCGAGCTCATCGAGGGCGAGCATGTGCAGCTGACCACGAGTGACCTGCTCGAACTCGCCCGGCAGGGCAAACATGCTTCGTCGGACAACTACGAGGATGCCGTCATGAGTCGCGTCACTACGGTGGGCTGTAGACGCTGTGGAGGCGGATTGGCGGGGGAGACGTTCTTCTCCAACGTGCCCGACGGGGCGCGGCTGGCCGATTCCCTCGGCAAGGAGCTCATCATGCTCGAGGGGTCGGGCGCGGCTATCCCACCGGTCGCATGCGACGCGACGATACTCGTCGTCGGTGCCGGTCGCGGTATCGAGTACGTGCGCGACTACTTCGGTCCTTATCGCCTGGGGCTGGCCGATCTTGTGGTCATCGCATCCGCCGAGGAGCCGGTGGCGTCCGTAGCGGAGGTCGATGCGATCCGCGACGAGATCGCACGGCGGGCTCCCGGTGTTCCTTGCGTCGTCACGACCTTTCGGCCCGTCCCCCTGGAGCCGATCGCCGGAAAGCGCGTCTTCTTCGCCACCACAGCGCCAGAGGGCGTGGTACCCAAACTCAGTGACTTCCTGCAGACAGAGTTCGATTGCGAGGTTGTTGCCGCGAGCGCACACCTCTCGAATCGTGAACTGCTGCGACGAGATATGCAGGCGGCTGGCGGTTCGTTCGATGTTCTCGTTACCGAGCTCAAAGCGGCTGCGATAGATGTTGTGGCGGCTGCGGGTGAAGAGGCCGGAGTGCCGACCGTGCTGTGCGACAACTTGCCCATCGCTTTGGACGGCTCCGATCTGGGAGTGTTGGTCGAGTCCGTGGCCGCGACCGCCATCGATCGGGGTTTGAGTAGGAAGGCGTGAGGGCAATGCCACAAGGCAAGCAGATAGTCCTGAGCGACAAGGCGCACGGCCTGCCCTTCTCCAAGGGGCTGCTCGCGCAGTCTTTCACTGCTACAGGGCTTGCGCCGAGTCGTGCGTATGAGGTCTCCTCGGCGATTCAGGAGGACTTGCGGGAGCACGACGAGCTCTCCATCACAGTCGTGCGCTTGAGAGAGTTGGGCCAGGAGTACCTTTCGCGTATGGCAGGCGAGGAGTACGCGGTGCGCTACCGCAAGATCGGCAAGCTCGGTCGGCTCGACAAACCCCTGATCGTGTTGGTCGGTGGTACGACGGGAGTCGGCAAGTCGACTATCGCCACAGAGGTTGCTCACAGACTGGGAATCACCCGAATAACATCGACGGATTCCATTCGTGAGGTCATGCGTGGTATCTTTACCAAGGACCTGATGCCCGCACTGCACGAAAGTGCGTTCAATGCGTGGCGAGGTCTTCGAGTCCCGGTGCCGCACGGCGCCAACCCCGTCATAGTTGGATTCCGCGAACAGACCGCGGTCGTTTCGACGGGTGTTCAGGCGCTTATCGATCGGGCGGTGCTCGAGGGCGTCAGCCTCGTAGTAGAGGGTGTCCACCTCGTGCCTGGCTATATCGATACGAAGCAAGTCAAGAATGCCCGGGTCGTGCAGCTTGTCATCGCCGTTGCAGACGAAGAAACCCACAGAAGCCACTTCTATATCCGCGAGGTTCAGACCGACGGAATGCGTCCAGTCGAGCGCTATCGGTCGAACTTTGGGAACATCCGTCTGCTCGGCCACTACATAGAGGATCTTGCACGTGAACGGGAGATTCCGGTCATCTACAGTCACCAGCTGGACCGGACGGTCGCAGAGACTCTCGAGTACATCGTGAATGCGGCCGTAGACCAGGGATGAACCGACGCGCGTCGGTCAGCAAGGTACATCGGTTCCGGCGACGCGTCGGAGTTGAAAAGGAGAGGGACAAAAAACAGTGAAGTTCTTTCTAGACACCGCGAACATCGCGGACATCGAGGAGGCTGCGTCGTGGGGCGTGATCTCCGGAGTCACCACCAACCCCACACTCTATGCCCGTGAGGGCGGCAACCTCGCAGAGTTCCACAACCACATCAAGCGGATCTGCGACATTGTCGACGGTCCGGTCTCGGCTGAGACCGTGGGCCTCAAGCGTGATGAGATCATCCGCGAGGGCCTCGAGCTTGCTGATCTGGCTCCCAATGTGGTCGTGAAAGTGCCCATGATGGTCGAAGGGCTCGCCGCAACCAAGGCGCTCTCCGACAAGGGCATCAAGGTCAACATGACGCTGTGCTTCACAGCGCCGCAGGCACTTCTCGCGGCACGGTCAGGTGCCGCATACATCAGCCCATTCGTGGGTCGTTTCGACGATATCTCTGAGGATGGCATCGAGCATCTTGCCAACGTGGTGCAGGCACTGGGCAACTACGACTTCGGCCACGACGTCGAAGTCATCGCGGCGTCCGTGCGCCACCCGCAGCACGTTCTGGCGGCGTCCCTTATCGGTGCTGACATAGCGACGGTACCGATGAGCACGCTCGAGAAGTGCGTGAAGCACCCGCTTACCGACCGGGGACTGAAAGCGTTCCTGGATGACTGGGAGAAGGTCAAGAACTCATGAGTGCAAGACCTCGCAAGCGTGGACGTCGCGGTGGCACTACCGGTGGCGGTGGCGGTGGCGGGCAGCAACAACAGCAGCCCAAGCCCTCCATCACCAGAGAGGATCTCACGGCCAAGACCGTAGCTGAGCTGCGTACCATGGCCGGCCAACTCTCGTTGGACGTCAAGAATCTCAAGAAGAAGGACGAGATCATTGACGCGGTGCTCGCGGCCAAGTTGAAGGCAGAGGGCTTTGTGAGCATCACCGGCATTCTCGACGTGCTACCCGAGGGCTACGGATTCATTCGCACATCCGGTTACCTCCCGGGCGACACCGACGTGTACTGTTCGATGTCGCAGGTCCGCCGTTCCAGTCTCCGCCGAGGGGACATGATCACAGGTCAGGTCAGGCCTCCCAAGGACAATGAGAAGTACCCGGCGTTGCTCAAGGTCATGACGATCAACGACAAGGCTGTCGAGGAGGCACGGGAGCGCAAGCGCTTTGGCGACCTCACGCCGGTCTACCCGGATCAGCGGTTCCGTCTCGAGCACGGCAAGGATACGATCACGGCCCGCATCATCGATCTCGTGGCGCCCATCGGCAAGGGCCAGCGCGCGCTCATCGTCTCGCCGCCCAAGGCCGGCAAGACGACCATCCTCAAAGAGATCGCCGCCGCGATCACGGCGAACACCCCCGACGCGTATCTCATGTGCCTCCTCGTCGACGAGCGCCCCGAAGAGGTCACCCACCTCCGCCGCCAGGTGAAGGCCGAAGTGCTCGCCAGCTCGAGCGACCATGACACCGCCTCCCACGTGCGCCTGGCCGAGACGGTCATGGCCCATGTGCAGTGCGAACTCGAATGCGGCCGCGACGTGGTGGTGCTCGTGGACAGCATTACGCGCATGGCCCGCGCCTTCAATTCCAACGAGCGGGGCAACAAGCGCACCATGAGCGGCGGCGTCGGAGCCGGCGCCCTGGAGATCCCGCGCAAGTTCTTCGGCATGGCCCGCAACGTCGAAAACGGCGGCTCGGTGACCGTCATCGCCACCGCCCTGATCGAGACCGGCTCACGCATGGACGACCTGATCTTCCAGGAGTTCAAGGGCACCGGCAACATGGAGCTCGTCTTGAGCCGCTCGCTGGCCGAAGAGCGCATCTTCCCGGCCATCGACCTGCGCGCCAGCGGCACCCGCCGCGACGACCTGCTCTACACCGAGGAAGAAATGGTCTTGCT
>JAQIBK010000181.1 GCA_027859125.1 Actinomycetota bacterium
TCCCAGTCGGAGAATCGCGTGAATCCCTTGAGTCGATCCCAGTCGTTTTCGAAGACTGCGGCGTCGTAGTCCGCAGCGACTTCCAGTATCGGCTCCTCGCCGAGCAGGGCATCGTAGACTCTGAAGCCGCCGAATGCGAGTCCAACGACAACCAGGGTCGTGATCGCGAGAATCACTGCGGTCTTCTTGCCGCGCCCCGATGCGGCTGCCGTAGGTTCGCGAGACTCGCTCGCCACAGATGCGGCAGCCTGAGGTGTGGCAAGCGGGGGAACCTCCGCCTCGTACACGTTCTGGATACACTCAGCTCCATGTCCAGCTGGACATCGTCCGCTTTCATCGAGCCACACGTTCGAGCCACACTCGCTGCAGAAGCCTGCCTTGGCCATGTGATGCACTCCTCCCCAGATCGCCCAATGTGTTTCCAGTCTGCCATAGCGACCCCCGCGGCGCGGCCGATAGACGCACGCCGGAGCCGATCAGGGGGCGACGAAGACGAGGCTACCTGCACCATGCCTTCATCGGGGTGGTCTGTGGGCTACTCAGTCACGCCAGTCCAACTCCACGTCCCGAAGTCGCACTCTAGCGTGCGTCCGTCGGGTAGGCGCTCAGTTGTGGATATCACGATGGTGGCATCCGCTTGAGTCGGTGACGTGAACTGCCCCTTGACCTCTGTTGCACCATCCGCCCCGCCGAGGCTCAGCGTGAATGCCCCATCGGCGATCGAGGAGGGTTGGTTGAACGATGTCTTCTTGGACCAGCCTTCTGATGTGATCGTGACCCCCTGGCCGGAGCAGGCAGTGTTCTCCAGTGCGAAGTTCGCCAACGAGATACCCGCTCCGTCGTCAGTGATGGTGATCGAGAGCTCACCTCCGCCCGCACTGCCGTTCGTACCTTCCTGGACCAAGGAGAGCGGCCCCGAGAGGACTGCCCCGGGCTCTGGTTGAACCGGCGCATCGCCAGTTGTCCCCTGTTGCTGTTCGGTAGAAGTGGACCCGCACCCGGTCAGGAGCATCACGGTGAGTCCAACGCCGATGATGCACAGCCGTCGCCGCTGCCTAGACATACCTACTCCCCCTCAGAAGAAGGTGACTGTCGTCCTTCTACGATACCATTCAAGGATTTCTCTCCTGTCGCGATGTGGCGCGCACTGCTAGAATGGCAATCGATAGGGGGGCATCCTCCCAGTCTAAGTTTCCAGCAGTTCTTCCAACACCTTGAGGAACTGAGCCCGATTCCGTGAACCTCGGCTTTGAAATCTTTTAGTTCTTGCCTGAATATGCATACCCTTCCTCGGCCTGCGGATGCGCTGTGCGGCGGCGCCGCTCAAGGCCATGCGGGCTCCGCGATGCTGCTCACGCGAACCAACTCGCTGCCGACCGCTACAACCGACGTGCTTGCCGCAAACGAGAGTGCCGTGAGCGACGTGACGTTCTTTGGTGGACTGAGCGCGATCTCGCAGGCGGTGCGCGATCAGGTGATGTCGCTGTTCTAGACGACCTTTCGAGTTGAGGCAAGCACATGCTCTGCGAAGTACTGCCAACCAAACTGCAAACGCGCCAGACACAACAGGACGTGTCTAGACGGTGCCAGACGTGACGAAGCTTCAAGAAATGCCGTGCTAGACGGTACTGAACGATACTAGACGTGACGAAGGGATATGAACTCGAAAACCTTTAGGCGGGTTCCCCCGTCTCGAGGGTTCGAATCCCTCCCTCTCCGCCATAAGCAGGCAAAACGTGGTCCCGGTGCTCCGAATCAGGAGGCCGGGACCACGGTGTTCTTGGGCAGACTGAAAACATCAGTTCTGCTCATGGTGTGCAAGCGTGAAGGTCGTGCTCGATAGCGGAAGAACCCTCAGCAAGACTCAGTTCGGGCCGCGATGAGCGAGCACGCCTGCGGTATCATTAGGTATTGGGCAATCTGGTAGGGGGCTATCATGAGAACACCCAACGTCCGTGCGCGGACTGCCGTCTCGGTTCTGCTGTCGGTGTGTCTTCTGCTCATCACAGTGCCGGCGTTTGGTGCGATTCCGGCGGTGACAGGACTCGACTCGTCGACACACACTGCCGACGACCTGTACTTCAGCGACGATTCGCCGGAGTTTCAGTGGGACGCGGCGAGCGACCTGCCGAAGCTCCTCGGCTCCTACGACACGCCGGGCGGCGCCTCGGGCGTCGCTGTTGCGGGTGACGTCGCCTATGTGGCGGATGCGCAATTCGGTCTTCAGGTGATCGACGTCTCCGAGCCGACCTCGCCGACACTGCTCGGCACATACGACACCTCTGGCTGGGCCCGCGGCGTTGCGGTCGCAGGTGACGTCGCTTACGTGGCGGACGAAACCGCCGGCCTGCACGCGATAGACGTCTCCGAGCCGACCTCGCCGACACTGCTCGGCACCTATGACACAAACGGCCCTGCCTATGGGGTCGCGGTCGCGGGCGATGTCGCCTACGTCGCGGCTGGGGACTCCGGTCTCCAAGTGATCGACATCTCCGCACCTGGCACACCGACGCAGCTTGGCAGTTGCGACACAGTAGACTGGGCAGAGGGCGTCGCGGTGGCCGGTGACGTCGCCTACGTCGCTGACGGCATGCCCGGCCTGCACGCGATAGACATCTCCGAGCCTGGTACACCGACGCTGCTCGGCACCTCGGACACGCCGTACTACGCCTGTGGCGTCGCGGTCGCGGGCGACACCGCCTATGTCGCTGACGCCAGCTCCGGCCTGCAGGTGATTGACGTCTCCGAACCGGGCACACCGACGCTGCTCGGCACCTTCGACACGCCGACCGCCGCCGAGGGCGTCGCGGTGGCCGGTGACGTCGCCTATGTCGCGGACAACGAATCCGGCCTCCAGGTGATAGACGTCTCCGAGCCGACCTCGCCGACGCTGCTCGGCACCTATGACACCTCTGGCCGGGCCTATGGGGTCGCAGTCGTGGGCGATGTCGCCTATATCGCCGACGCCGTTTCCGTTCAGGTCATCGACATCTCTGACTTCGACCCTCCGTCACTACTCGGCTCCTACGACACGACGGGCCACGCCCGCGGTGTCGCAGTAGCGGGTGATGTCGCATACGTAGCGGACGAAGCATCCGGTCTGCAGATGATCGACATCTCGAACCCTGCAGCCCCGACGCTGCTCGGCACCTGTGACACACCGGGCGGCGCCTGGGGGGTCGCGGCCGCGGGCGATGTCGCCTACGTGGCAGACCATGAAGCCGGCGGTCTGCAGATGATCGACATCTCGAACCCTGCAGCCCCGACGCTGCTCGGCACCTGTGACACACCGGGCGGCGCCTGGGGGG
>JAQIBK010000121.1 GCA_027859125.1 Actinomycetota bacterium
TCTTTGGGGTCGCCTTCTTCTTTGTCGACTTCTTGGCTGACGGCTTGTCGTCAACGTCGACATCGCTGCTATCCGCGAGCTCAGTGAGCTTCAACTGAAGGGCCTCGAGATCGATCTCGATCTCCACATCCTTGCCAGCCGAATCGGTGAGGTACACGATCGCGTCGAGCGCCTCAAAGAAGTAGTCCGACATAGAGGGAGCGTATTTCATCTGTCCGTCTCGCACCTTGACCATGACGTCCTCGAGACGATGCGCGACATCCGATATCTCGATCAGGCCGACCATGCGCGACGAGCCCTTCAGTGTGTGGGCGTCGCGAAGCATCTGATCTATGAGCGAGGAGTTGCCCGGGTCACTTTCGAGGGTGATGACACCCTCGTTGAGCCGTTGCAGCAGGTCCGTGGCTTCCTCCTGGAACTTGCCTATGAATGCGCTGCGGTCGAACTCGACCATTGCGATGTCCTTCCCATGCGGTTGGGCGAATGCGAGCCTGGAAACTGCTGACTAGTCGATGATCCTGAAGGCAGAACCCACTTGGCTCGACTCTTTTGCAATCCCGGACAGGCCCTCGGCGGATGAAGCCACCTGTCGAGACCCCGCCGCCGTTTGTTGCGCGACAGCCGCAACCTCCCGCATAGCCTTGACCACTTGATCGGTCGCGCTCTTCTGCTGCTGAGTGGCGGCAGAGATCTCCTTGGCAGCGACGGTGGTCTGTTCGATCATCTCAAGAATCTGGTCGAGCGACTCGCCGGTGACGTGAGCAAGGTCAACACCGGACTGAACCTGCTTGACCTCCTGCTCAGTGGCTATGACGAGCTCATTTGCGGCACTCTGGATCTCCATCATGATCCCGGAGATCTCACCGGTGGAGTTCACCACGGATTCAGCGAGCTTGCGGATCTCAATGGCCACGACCGAGAAGCCCTTGCCGGCTTCGCCTGCACGAGCAGCCTCGATCGCAGCATTGAGAGCAAGGATCTTGGTCTGGTCAGCGATCGAGTTGATGATGTCCAGCACCTGCCCGATCTGCTGGCTTCGCTCGCCCAAGGACAGAATCTTGTTGGCCGAGGACTGAGAACGTGTCTTGATGTCCTCCATGGAAGTCAAGGTGTTGAACACTGCCTGCTGGCCTGACTCGGCACTGCCGAGAGAGGCCTCGGCCATGCTCACCACCTGGTTGGCGTTATCGGCGATCTGTCGATAGGTTGCGGCGAGTTCTTCCATGGTCGCAGTCGTCTCAGAAATCGAGGCCGCCTGCTCGGCAGAGCCGGAGGCCTGCTGCTCGGTGGCTGATAGGATCTCATTGGCTGACTCACCGAGCCTGCGTGAGGATTCGTGCGTCTGCCGGATCAGGTAAACGATGAGATCGAGCATCTGGTTGTACGAACGCGCGAGCACACCGAACTCGTCGAGAGAGTCCACCTCGACCTTGTGCCCTATCTCACCTTGACATGCCGCTTTGACCGACTCGACCACGTACGCGAGCGGAGCCATGAACTTCTGACCGACTTTGACGAATATGAACACCCACAAGATGCCGAAACCCACGAGTATCCCGAGCAACAGCAGTAGATCCATTGTGAGACCGTCGTACGACACGAAGCCGTTCTCCAGCACCAGCCAGGCAACCGCCCACTGAGCGATATTGAATACCATGACGATCACTACCGTGACCGCCGACAACTTCCATAGGAACTTGCTTCTTATCTTGTTGATCGCCTTCTTGAGCATGATCTGATCCTCCGGTGATTCCCCGTCAGCTTACGGCCACGATCGGTTGAAGAACACGCGCAACATTCAAAAGGCCCACAAGAGATCCGTTCACGTAGATCGAACCAGCGATGAACTCCGCCTGGAACTTGTCGATTGTCGAGAGCGGCGGCTCAACTGAGTCCACCGACACGTCAACGATATCCCCGATCTCATCGACAACGATAGCTGTGACGCAATCATCATTGTGCACGACGACAGCAGGTGGGATGCCGCCCAGAGCGTCCACAGCGCCGATCCTCATCATTCGCGCCAAGTCGGTCACAGAGAGGATCTCTCCTCGGATGTTGACCACTCCGAGAACGAAGTCCGGCACACATGGGATTGGAGTGCGCAGGTACTCCTGATCGATCTCGCGAACGTCCTGGACATTGATCGCATACCACTCGTCGCCCAGGCGAAAGAGCAGGATGCCCATCTGGTCGTCGAGTTCATGCGTCTCGGCTTCTGCCGCAAGGGACTCCGCACGGTCGCGCAGGACCTCCGCCGTCGCCATGCTCATGTTCTTGCCCGGCAATGTCTGTTCGCCCGACACACCTGGCACAACCGGCTCCTCAGACATCACCGCACACCTCCTTCAGGAAGAACGTCCACATCTATGAGTCTGTCGACGTCAAGCAGGAACACCAGCTCAGTGCCCATCCGACACACGCCTATCATTCTATCGGCAAGCGAGTGAATGCCCGAAGAGGGCTGCAGGCAACCCTCGGGCAGGCTCACCACATCTCGAACCTCGTCGACCATGAGTGCGATGCTCACCCCGCGAGTGCGGCAGATTATCATTGGCGTCTCAAGGTCGTACTCGACACGCTGCAGCCCGATGAGCAAGCGCCTGTCCCCCGCGGG
>JAQIBK010000007.1 GCA_027859125.1 Actinomycetota bacterium
CCCGAACAGTGCGCACAGGTGCCGGTTCCTGTTGTGAAGGCGGTTCATGCCGCAGGCGAGAATGCCCGCGAGGCGTTCGAGGCGGCGCTTGAGAACTATCGGGGATTCGCAGTTGGCCTGCTTGTGGACACGTATGACGCGGATGCTCTGGGCGGCACGGGCCGGACTTTCGATTGGGAGGCGCTCGGCTCGCTGGCTGGCGCGCCGGTCCCCGTGTTCGTTGCAGGAGGGCTCAACCCCGACAACGTTGCCGACGCGATCCGTACTCTGCGGCCCTATGCCGTCGATGTGTCGTCGGGCGTCGAAGTAGAGCCGGGGCGCAAGGACGCGGACGCGATCCGCGCATTCGTGAAGGCGGTACGCGCGATCGATCAGGAGGTTCCCTCATGAGTGACAACGACCGGACGCAACCGGAAAGCGACTACTCGTTGCCGGACGAGCGCGGTTTCTTCGGCGCCTACGGTGGGCGCTATGTGCCGGAGACGGTTGTGCCGGCGCTGCTCGAACTCGATGCGGAGTTCCGCAAGGCGAGCGCCGACCCCGCGTTCAAAGCAGAGTTCGACTTGTTGCTCGCCGATTACGTGGGTCGTCCGTCGCCTCTCTATCGCGCCGACCGGCTCGCGAAGGCCGTGGGTCTCGCCGAGGTCTGGCTCAAGCGCGAGGACCTCAATCACACAGGCGCGCACAAGATCAACAACACGCTCGGCCAGTGCCTCCTCGCCAAGCGTATGGGCAAGAAGCGCGTGATCGCTGAGACGGGAGCCGGGCAGCACGGTGTTGCCACGGCGACCGCAGCCGCGTTGCTCGACCAGGAATGCGTGGTGTTCATGGGGGTCGAGGACATCCGCAGGCAGGCGCTCAACGTCTACAAGATGAAGCTCCTGGGCGCCGAGGTCGTCCCGGTCGACGAGGGCGGCGGCACGCTCGCCGACGCCGTCACCGCGGCCATGCGCCACTGGGTCGAGCGCGTGAACGATACGTTCTACGTACTGGGCTCTGCGCTCGGTCCGCATCCGTATCCGGAGATTGTGCGCGAGTTCCAGCGCGTGATCGGCGATGAGATGCTCGTGCAGTTCGCCGCCAAGGGCATCGAGCTTCCCGATGCCGTCGTAGCGTGCGTGGGCGGCGGCAGCAACGCGATCGGCACGTTCTACCCGTTCCTGCGCGAGATCCCGCGAGAGCGCCTGCCGAAGCTCTACGGTGCCGAAGCTGCAGGTCTCGGTCTGGACACGGGCAAGCACGGTGCCTCGATCGCCGGAGGCACCCCCGGAGTACTGCACGGCTTCTACTCCTATTTACTGCAGGACGAGCGCGGGAATCCTCTGGAGGCATACTCGATCTCGGCCGGTCTGGACTATCCCGGCATAGGTCCCGAGCACGGATATCTGTCAGACGAGGGACTTGTGACATATTTGCCGGTCACCGACGCAGAGGCCCTTGAGGCGTTCGCCCTGCTCACGCACACGGAAGGCATAATCCCAGCGATCGAGAGCTCGCATGCGCTCGCACTTCTACCGCGACTCGCACGCGAGTTGGGTCCAGACGCGCGCGTGGCCGTCACCGTCTCCGGCCGAGGAGACAAGGATATGGACATCGTGAGAGAGGCAGGCCTGTGATGGGCGGACTGGGAGAAGGCTTCACTCGCGGACACACGGCTTTGGTGACATATCTCATGGCGGGCTACCCCGACCGTGAGACATCGCTCGCTGCGATGCGCGCCGCGGCGCGCGGGGGTGCGGACATCATCGAGCTCGGCGTCCCCTACGGTGATCCTCTCGCGGACGGTCCTGTGATCGCCCGAGCAGGTCGTGCTGCGATGAAGGCGGCCCCCGAGGGATTCGGGCTGCCCGAGGCGCTGGAGATGGCCACAGCGTTCACGCTCGAGCCCGGAGTGTCTGCGGCGGAGGCACCGCCTGTTGCCCTCATGACCTATCTCAATCCCGTCATGCGGCTGGGCTACGCGGAGACTGCGAAGCGGGCACGTGCGGCAGGTGTGGCTGGCTTCATAATCCCGGACCTGCCTGCCGATGAGGCGGGGGAGTGGCTCTCGGTGTCAGACGGACTCGATACTGTGTTCTTGGTCGCGCCAACGTCCACCGCCGATCGCCTGGCCACAGCGGGGGCTGCATCGTCCGGTTTCGTGTACTGCGTGTCTCGAACCGGTATCACAGGCGAGCGTTCACAGCTACCAGAGCACTTGGCGGATCTCGTGGTTCGCACCAAGGAGCACACCAAGCTTCCGGTAGCTGTGGGCTTCGGTATTGCGACGCCTGATCAGGCAGTCACGGTGGGCAAGGTGGCCGACGGCGTGGTGGTTGGGTCAGCTATCGTGCGGAGACAGGAGGAGCCAGTCGCGGTCGAGAAGTTCGTTCGTTCTCTGAGAGACGCACTTGATACGGATTCGGAGTAGGCGAGAGCCCAGAGCCCTGGCAGCTCTCTCGGAGAGTGTGGAGATCTCAGCGCTCAGAGGCGTTGTGCACCAAGCCTATGCGGATACGGTAGCCGTTGCCGTCGCAATGGGGGCATTTGGTGTGCTTCTCGGCACCAGCGGGTGACTCAACGCTGATGTAGCGATTTCCTTTGCAGTTCGGACATGTTTCTTTGCGGATCATGCAGATCGCCTCCTTGCGACCAACCCCCTCATGCTTGATGCATTGACACGTGGGGTTTATACATCGTTGGCTGTCTATATAGCGATTTCCATGCCGACAATCTTGCGCGTTCGGTCTCACGGTGATAATCTCATCGACAATCGCATACGTTCGCCGATGACGGGGAGTAGTATCCCGGTTCGCACGGCCACAGAGAGTCAGGATCAGTGGGAACCTGACCCGTGCTGCTGAAGAGAATGGACCCCCGAGGCACCGGAGCAAAGGCGCGTGGGCGCTGATTAGGTCCGGCGGAGTCCCACCGATACAGGGGACCGGGTATAGGAGTAGCGACAAGTCGCGAATCCCGTACCACAGGAGCGAAGTGGGTCCATCGTCAAGATGGGCCAAAAAGGGTGGCACCGCGAGATGACCTCTCGTCCCTTTCAGGGATGAGGGGCTTTTTTATTTTCTCAGCGGGACCGCACCAACATTCGCGGCGGGCGTGAGCGTCGAGGAACGTGCAATGCAGGATGGCCGAACGACTCGGCCGAGAGGAAGGCGAGAGACCATGAGCGACCGCACCAAGTTCGTACTCGACGAGAACGACATGCCCACCAGCTGGTACAACATCGCACCCGATCTGCCCGGCGAGCAGCTCCCGCCGCCGCTGAACCCGCAGACCGACGAGCCCATCGGACCTGCGGATCTGGCACCGCTGTTCCCCATGGAGCTCCTCAAGCAGGAGATGTCGATGGAACGCTACATCGATATCCCCGATGAGGTGCAGCAGGTTCTCAAGACATATCGACCTTCACCGCTGATCCGCGCACGCCAGCTCGAGCGCTCGCTCGGTCTGTCCGACGGCGTCAAGATCTTCTTCAAGTACGAGGGTGTCAGCGCTGCTGGATCGCACAAACCCAACACTGCGATCCCGCAGGCCTTCTACAACAAGCAGGAGGGCATCAAGCGCATCTCCACCGAGACAGGTGCCGGCCAATGGGGCTCGGCCATGTCGATCGCCTGTGCGCTCTACGACATGGAGTGCACGGTCTACATGGTGGGTATCTCTTACCGCCAGAAGCCGTACCGCCGCAGTCTCATGGAGACCTACGGCGCCAACGTCATTCAGAGCCCGTCGAACCTCACTGAGGCCGGACGCAAGGGCCTGCTCACCGACCCTGACGCGCACGGTTCATTGGGAATGGCTATCTCCGAGGCCGTTGAGGACGCGTTCTCTCGCGAGGACACGCACTACTGTCTGGGCTCGGTTCTGAACCACGTGTGCCTGCACCAGACCGTGATCGGCCAGGAGGCCATCCTCCAGATGGAGATGGCCGGCGAGGAGCCCGACGTCGTGGTCGCATGTGTGGGTGGCGGCAGCAACTTCGCAGGACTCACCTTCCCGTACTACCGTCGCAAGCTGGACGGCAAGACCAATACCCGCATCCTGGCAGTCGAGCCCAAGGCGTGCCCGACGCTCACTGCCGGCGAGTACCGCTACGACCTGGGTGATGTCGCAGGCATGACGCCCAAGATGCTCATGTACACGCTGGGTCACGACTTCATGCCCGCGGATATCCATGCTGGCGGTCTGCGTTACCACGGTGACTCTCCGCTCGTGTCCAAGCTGGTAAATGAGGGCGCAGCAGAGGCTGTGGCCGTCAATCAGACCGCTTGCTTCGACGCAGCCGTGCAGTTCGCTCGCAACGAAGGAATCTTGCCTGCACCGGAGTCGAGCCACGCGATTCGTGCGGCGATCGATGAGGCGTTGGCCGCTCAGGCCGCAGGTGAGGACCGCACGATCCTGTTCGGTCTCTCGGGCCACGGCCACTTCGATCTGACAGCCTACGAGTCGTACACCAGCGGGAAGCTCAAGGACTACGACTTCGCCGCCGGTTCGGTCGGGGAGTAACAGCAAGGATCTCAAGTGAGCCGCTGTGTTCGAAGCGGCTCATCGCACGACCGGCATGGCGCTCGGGCCGAAAGGTCCGGGCGCCATGCGCACTTCAGTTCATTCGTGAGCGATTAGATGAACGGCACATGAACTGGCACGGGATTCGTTAGGTGACCGGTGGGCCCATCGGGCCGAGGCGAACCACCGCATAACAATGGATACCCGCAACGGACCACAGCAAGCGGTGACCCACAAGGGATCACGTAGATGCGCCTCGCACCTGGGCCCGTTTCCTTTCTTCCTCCCTTCTTGGACACTCGACGAGTTCGCTGTCTTCAGCGCGTCGCACTTGAATCAAGACACGCCCAGGATCCGGGTCGATTTCGGAGTCTTGGGCGTGTGATGTGTGCTGCGCAAGACCGCTGACGCCTGGTGGTGATCCTTGAGCTTCTTCTGATCCTGCGCGGCGACCTGGATCATGCGGGTCCGCGTCGCCCTTTCGGCGGCCTTGGGCACCGTGACCTCCAGGATTCCATCGTGGAAGTCAGCGCTGATGTCGTCGATATCTGTGCCCTCAGGCAGGCGCATGGTGCGGCCGGCGCTGCCCCATGACGTCTCATGCATCAGGCAGTCCTCCTCGGACACCTCTTTGTCTGTGTGACGCTCGCCGTGAAGGGTGAGCACATCGTCGGTCACAGAGATGTCGATGTTCTCAGGCGTGATACCGGGCATCTCAGCGGGAATCACCAGATCCTCGCCTTTGGCCAGGACATCGATCGCAGGCAGAGTGGTGGCGCGTTCGCCATCGCCGCACCGCTGCGTTCCCATGCCCATCTCCGAGAAGAGACGATTCATGTCCCGCTGCAGGCTGACGGTGCCGTGGAACGGATCCCAGCGCACCAGTGATGCCATCGTGATTCACCTCCTTTCCCGCATGTGATCGGGTCCAACGGGCTCGGCCGACCTACATTCCGCGCACTGTATTCCCTCTTGATGAGACACTTATCCCTCTTGTTTCCGATACCCCGAGGGGTATAATGAATGTCACTTCTGAGTGATATGCTTGCAGCTGCTCCGGACTGGTGTCCGGTGTCCATGAGGAGGATGGTCCATGCGAGTCGCATTGGCACAGATCAATACCACCGTTGGTGATATCGACGGCAACGCCCGCAAGATCATCGAGGCTGTTGCTGCGGCACAAGCGCAAGGCGCCGGATTCATTCTCCTGCCCGAGTTGGCGCTCACCGGGTATCCCCCCGAGGACCTGCTTGCAAAGGACCACTTCATCGAGGCGAATCTCGATGCCCTCGAGTTGGTCGCTGCTGCATGCGGCAACTCCACTATCGTCGGTTTCGTCGATCGAGTGGGCGACAAGCTCTACAACGCGGCCGCACTCCTGGGCAACGGTCGGGTGCTGCGCATCTATCACAAGCAGCGGCTTCCAAATTATGGCGTCTTCGACGAGGAGCGATATTTCGAGGCGGGCGAGGGTCCCGGTCTCATCGAGCTCGGGGGCACCATGTTCGCCGCCACAGTCTGCGAGGATATCTGGGTGCCTGAGATCGCTCGGGAGCTCGTGGGTTTCGGAACGAGCGTCATCTTCAATATCTCAGCTTCGCCATTCCATGCGGGTAAGGGTGTTGAGCGAGAGAACATGCTTCGCGAGCGAGCGCGGGAGAACAACATCTGGCTCGCGTACTGCAACCTTGTGGGTGGTCAGGATGAACTCGTGTTCGACGGGCGAAGCGCGATCATCTCTCCTACGGGCGAGGTGATAGCTCGTGCCAAGGCTTTCGAAGAGGATCTCGTGATCGCCGACTTCACGCCGGGCGCCAAGCTGGGCGCGTCGGGACACGTGTTCGATCATCCCGATCGAGATCAAGATACGTATTCTGCGCTGGTCACCGGTCTACGCGACTACATAGGAAAGAACGGGTTCTCAGACGCGGTGATCGGGCTCTCGGGCGGTATCGACTCCGCACTCACCGCGGCCATCGCGGTCGACGCGCTGGGGCCTGAGCACGTGCATGGTGTGACCATGCCAAGTCGCTACTCCTCGGAGGGCAGCGTGACCGATTCGCGCGCACTGGCGGACAACCTCGGCATCGATCTCGTGGAGCTTCCCATCGAGACCCCCTTCGGCGCGTTCCAGGAGACACTGGGCGAGCCGTTCGCGGGACTCGAGAACGATGTGACCGAGGAGAACTTGCAGGCCAGAGTTCGTGGGACACTACTGATGGCGCTCTCCAACAAGTTCGGTTGGCTGGTGCTCGCCACGGGCAATAAGAGCGAACTCTCCGTCGGCTATTCAACGCTATATGGCGATATGGTGGGCGGGTTCGCACCGATCAAGGACGTGTTCAAGACCTCTGTCTATGAGTTGGCTCGTTGGCGCAATCGTGATGGCGAGGTGATCCCGCAGACCACCGTCGACAAGGCGCCCAGTGCGGAGCTGCGGCCTGATCAGGTCGATCAGGACTCACTGCCTCCTTACGACGTGCTCGACGCGGTCCTTGAACTCTACGTGGAGGGCGACGCTTCTATCGATGAGATCGCTGCAGCCGGACACGATCGTGTGCTCGTCGAGCGCGTCGCTCATATGGTGGACCGTTCGGAGTACAAGCGCCGACAGGGGCCTTTGGGTATCAAGATCACCCCCAAGTCGTTCGGCAAGGATCGTCGGATGCCTGTGACCAATCGATTCTCAGGATAGGGAGCCAAGGTTGGGTCAAGGAAGCACCGTGCAAACCTGGGAGCTGCGCTACATCGAAACGTGTACTCCGGAATACGCTGAGGCCAAGGAGCTTCGCTTCGACGCCCTCTACGGCGAACTCGGTCTCCCGCGTGAGTTGGTCGAGGACACCGATGGATGGACGTACGAGCATCTTGTGGCGCTTGTCGATGGACACATCGTGGGTTATGCGCGGCTGCACCTCGATGGTGGCGCGAGCAGGATATTCCAGGTCACTGTTGCCCTAGATTGGCGACGACGCGGCGTGGCCAGCTCTCTCATGAACGAGCTGATCGACCTCGCGCGCTCTCACGGACGAACGCAGGTGGAGCTCGACGCTCGTGCTCATGTGGTGGGAATGTACGAGGGTTTGGGCTTCGTTGTTGACGGTCAGGAGTTTCTCTCTCCTCGGACGAACACGCCGCACTTTCCCATGAAACTCACACTCTTCTGACGTGTCACGGTGTATTAAGTGCCGACTGACCGCATCATTCTGCCATAGTCGGGCATCTAGTCTTTGTGGCGTGTTCGAACGAGTTCGCCTACCCTGTCATGGGTACGAGAAATCACGAACGCCATGCGTTCCTTAGATGACACAGAGAGCCGAGGAGGGGTCTTTATGCCGCAAATCACCCGTGAGCAGGTCCGTGTTCCGATCGATGTACCGGCGGACATGCGTGACACCTACATCGAGAGCTATGTGGCTGCCACCCAGGGGAGTGGCCGTCTCATGCTCTTCGCATGCGATCAGAAGATCGAGCACCTCAACGACGACTTCCACGGCGAGGGCATCTCCGCCGCCGACGGTGAGCCGGAGCACCTCTTCCGTATCGGTTCGCAGGGTGTTACCGGAATTCTCGCTGGTCAGCGCGGTCTTGTGGCCCACTATGCGGCGGACTATCCCGACATCAACTATCTCGTGAAGATGAACTCCAAGACTCCTTTGGTGAAGACCTCTCAGGAGGATCCATACAGTCCTCAGCTGTACGATATCCAGACCGTGCTCGACTTGCGTGACAACGGGGTCAACATCGTTGGCATCGGCTACACCATCTACATCGGCTCCGAGTATGAGTCGCAGATGATGATGGAGGCAGCACAGCTGATCGCCGATGCCCACTCGCTGGGCATGATCGTTGTGCTTTGGATGTATCCGCGCGGCAAGGCGGTCGCTGCCGAGAAGGATGCTCATCTGATCGCCGGCGTGGCGGGTGTCGCGCTCTGCCTGGGAGCCGACTTCGTGAAGGTGAACCCACCCGCAGGCACCGATGACGCAACCTCCGCCGAACTGCTCAAAGAGGCTTCGGCCGCCGCAGGTCGCTGTGGTCTTGTATGCGCTGGCGGCTCCACTGTCGATGCCAAGACGTTCCTGACCCAGCTCTGGGAGCAGATCCATGTGGGCGGGGCCGTCGGAAACGCCACCGGTCGCAACATCCACCAGCGCGACTTGGGCGAGGCGGTTCGTCTCACCAAGGCGATCAGCGCCATCACACTTGCCGACTACGACGCCGAGCGTGCACTCAGAGTGTTCGCCGGCGAAGAGGATTTCGCACTCTAGATGCCCATAGCTGACTGGTTCAAGGCGCGCGACGAACGCCGCTATACCTCCATCGGTGGAGGCAGTGCACAGACCGACGTGCCCGAGGGCGTCTGGTCCAAGTGCGATGCCTGCAAACGGACGATATACGAGGGAGAGTTGGTCGCTGCGAATCGGGTATGTCCGCACTGCGGCCACCATTTCCCGTTGACCGCCATGCAGCGTATCGATCTCATGGCCGATGAGGGCACGTTCGTCGAGTTCGATGCGGGTCTGACATCCGTCGACCCACTGCAGTTCTGCGCTGTGAAGCCATATGCTGATTCGCTGGATGCCGCTCAGGACAAGACCGGCCTCAACGAGGCGATCATCACCGGCCGTGCGACGATCGGTGGTCACGATGTGGTGATCGCTGCGATGGACTTCCGTTTCATTGGCGCGTCGATGGGTTCTGCAGTCGGGGAGAAGGTCACTCGGACTCTTGAGGCCGCACGTGCCGAGAAGCGTGCTGCTGTGATCGTCACGGCTTCTGGCGGCGCGCGCATGCAAGAAGGCATTCTATCGCTCATGCAGATGGCCAAGACCTCCTCTGCAGTCGCGCGACTGGGCAGTGCCGGCCTGCCGTACATCTCGGTATTGACCGACCCGACCATGGGTGGAGTGACCGCGAGCTTCGCGGTTCTCGCCGACGTGGTCTTCGCCGAGCCGGCCGCGCGCATCGGGTTCGCGGGCCCCCTCATCATCGAGCAGACCATCCGTCAGAAACTTCCCCGTGGCTTCCAGTCTGCCGAGAGCATGCTCCAGCATGGAATGCTCGACGGGGTTGTTCCCCGCGATGAACTGGCGAGTCGCGTCTCGCTGGTGCTCGACTATCTGGCTCTCGCCTCGCAGAGCGGTGATGCCTCATGAGCCGCAAGTATGTGATGGAGTTCGAGCGCCCCCTGATCGAGCTCGAGGAGCAGTTGGTCGCATTGAGGCGTATCGATCTCTCTGACAACCCTGACCTCATGATCGAGGTCAGCGCACTGGCATCTGAGATAGACAGGCTGCGCATAGAGACATACGGGCATCTGACTCCGTGGGAGCGTGTTCAGGTCGCGCGACACCCCGATCGCCCGAAGGTGCAGGATTACCTCGCGGCGATCTTCTCGGACGTGATCGAGTTGCACGGTGATCGTCTGTACGGGGACGACGCTGCGATCGTTGCTGCGTTGGCCACGTTGGATGGACGTCGCATGGTGGTGCTGGGTCACCGAAAGGGCTCCAACACCAAAGAGAACATCAAGCGCAACTTCGGCTCACCTCACCCCGAGGGTTTCCGCAAGGCCATGCGCGCGATGCGCCTCGCAGACAAGTTCGGGCTGCCTATCGTGAGCTTCATGGACACCAAGGGCGCGCATCCAGGAATCGATGCAGAGGAACGCGGTCAGGCCTGGGCGATCGCCGAGTCACTGGCGTTGCTCTCCGAACTGCACGTGCCGATCGTGACTGTGGGCATCGGTGAGGGCGGCAGCGGTGGAGCGCTCGCAATCGGCATGGGCGATCGTCTGATCATGCTGGAGAACTCGTATTACTCGGTCATCAGCCCTGAAGCTTGCGCGTCGATCCTGTACAAGGATTCTGCGCGCGCGGCCGACGTGGCAGAGCCGCTCAAAATGACTGCCGGGGACTTGCTTGACCTAGGCGTATCCGATGAGACCATTCCTGAGCCATTGGGCGGCGCACATCAAGATCCCGAGGCTGTCTTCTCGGCGGTGAGCGAGCGAATCAGCTCGGCGGTCGGTTCCTTGGTGGTCATCGATGACGACGAGCTCGTGGAGAGGCGCTACAAGCGCCATCGTGCGATCGGAGTGTTCGAAGAGGGGGCGTGACGCTCATGGATGGTGGCAAGAGGATTGCGGTACTCACGAGCGGAGGGGACTCGCCGGGCATGAATGCGGCGATCCGTGCTGTCGTGCGCAAGACGATAGCCGTAGGCGGTGAGTCCTTTGGCATAGAGCGCGGGTACGAAGGTCTGCTCGAGAGCGCATTCCGGCCGCTTGGTCTGGGCGACGTGGGCGGCGTGCTGGATCGTGGAGGCACATTCCTGGGTACGTCCAGGAGTGAGCGCTTCCACACTCCGGAGGGTGTGCAGGAGGCATCCAGGATCCTGCGAGGTTCGCGTATCGATGGCCTTGTGATCGTCGGCGGCGATGGCTCCTATCGGGGAGCACAGGAGTTGCATGAGTGCGACTTCCCCGTGATCTGCATGCCGGGCACTATCGACAACGATATCGCCGGAACCGATACTGCCATCGGGTTCGACACGGCGCTGAACACCATCTGCGATGCAACATCCAAGGTTCGCGACACGGCTTCCAGCCACGAGCGTACCTTTGTGATCGAAGTCATGGGTCGCTACTGCGGTGCGCTTGCGCTGTATGCGGGTCTCGCCGCTGGTGCAGATTGCATCCTGGTGCCGGAGTATCCCTACACCATCCAGAACGTCTGTGCGACAGTCGAACAGGGTATGCGACGTGGCAAGAAGCACACGATCGTTGTGGTCGCAGAGGGCGCAGGCCACGCGTTCGGGCTTGCAGAGGATCTTGGTGCTTTGTGTGGGCACAGCGTGAAGACGGTCGTTCTCGGCCATATCCAACGTGGAGGTGCCCCGTCGGCGTTCGACCGCATCCTTGCCAGCCGCATGGGCGCACGTGCCGTCGATGAGCTCATGGCGGGCAACAGCGGGTTGGCGTTAGGGCTCAGGCGCTCTGATATCGTCGCATATCCGCTCCAGGAGGCGTACGAGGAGCACCATCAACTCAAGGCAGACCTCTATGAGTTGGCCCGGGTTCTCGCGCTCTAGATCGAGAGGATTCATGTGTACACCAGAGAGATACTCGAACGATTCCGCATGGTCGGTCACGACCTGTACTCATCCGGCGCGATCTCTACGCACGGCGGCAACATCTCCATGCGCTTCGGTGACTCCGTGTTCATCACAAGACGAGGTTCCATGTTGGGACATCTCAACGATGGAGACGTGATCGAGACCCGCATCGATGCATGTGAGCTCGATGAGGACTGCAGTCGTGAGCTTGTCGTTCATCGGCGCATATACCAAGAGACTGATGCCAAGGCCATCGTGCACGCGCATCCAACTCACACGATATTCAGATCCCTGGTGTCCGATGAGATCGTTCCGTTGGACTCAGAAGCTAAGTATGTGTTCGGCATGGTCCCGGTCCTGGCGCCGCAGGAAACGATCGCATCGCCCGAGGCGGCCGAGATGCTCGGCCTGGCGCTCAAGGAGAATCAGGTTGCCGTGTTGCGCAGCCATGGGCCCTTCGCCAAAGGGGAGAGCCTGGAAGAGGCCTTCTATGCGGTGAGCGCACTCGAGATATCGTGTCACATTCTAGACTTGCGCGACGCGACCGGGCTCGCCCTCAAGTAGGCGGCACCCTTCCCCCTAGGAGCATTCATGGCACACAAGAAGGATCCCGCGAAGCCCT
>JAQIBK010000162.1 GCA_027859125.1 Actinomycetota bacterium
CACGAACGGTCTGTGTCTCCGAGAGTTTCGGGATGGATCTGCGTGTTGCTGCCGACGACGAATCCCGCGTGGCGCCGACGGGGTCAGCCGAATGCCCACTGGCATGCGGGGCCACCGAACAGGCATCGACCTCACTGACACCTAGAACCGCTTTTCGAACGGCCTCGCCGTCGCTGGCCGTTCTCAGCGTCACGGTGAACGTGAGCTCGAACTCCTCGTCCTCGATCTGGCGTGCCGGCGGATCGGTCTCAATGACCACTCCCATGTGGCTCAAACGCTTCATGACCATGTATGCGCGTACTGCCTTGAGAACGCAGGACTCATCCAGGGTCACCGTCACCAGGACAACGTGACCGCCCTCGTGGTCCATCTCGTCGCTCACGCTCACATCGGGTTCTGATGCAGCCTTGGGTGGTTCTGGTGATGCGGAGTCGCCGGGCGATGAATCAATGTCATTCTCAGAGTCGGAAAGGGTCCCGTCCGTCGTCATTGCCACGAGCTTCGCGATCAGCGACGTCGTGTCGACAACAGAACCGTCACCGGACTCGGCGCCGATCAGCGCCTTGACGGCATCCACGGCCTCAAGCATCAAGTCGACGAGAGATGCATCCGCGGGCCTGTCGCGCCGACGCACTCGATCCATGAGACTTTCCATCCGATGGGTGAGGTCCGCGGTCCGCTCATATCCCATTGCAGCGGACATGCCCTTGAGACTGTGGGCTCCACGGAACACCGTCTCCACCGGAGCCAAGTCACCGGGGTGCGACTCCAGAGCCAGCAGCCCATCCGTTATCTCTTGGATGTAGTCAGTGCTCTCTGATAAGAAGATGTCACGATACTCATCCATATCTCCCATCAGAGCACCTCCATCGTACGCAAAGTGCGCCGTATCTCAGCCGCGATCAGACCGATCGGCGCCAGATGTCTCACCGCACCTACCTTCGATGCAGCGCCCGGCATACCCCATACGACACTCGTCTCCTCGTTCTGGGCGATTGTGTCTCCCCCCGCCTGTTGGATCTCTGCCATACCTCGGGCACCATCAGAACCCATCCCTGTCAGCAGAATGGCAACACCCCTGGGCCCGAAGAACCTGGCTATGCTGGAGAACAGCGGGTCTACCGCAGGGCGCACACCGTGCACTGACGGTTCATCGCTGAGTCGAATGAAGGCCTCGCCAGTCACAGTGATCATGTCCGCAGTCATATGTGTCCCATACGGGGCAAGATACGCATGCCCTGCCTTGATCTGCACGCCGTCGGTCGCCTCAACAACGTCGATCTCACTCGCGTTGCTGAGCCGCCTCGCAAGGGAAGCCGTGAAGCCTGCCGGCAAGTGCTGCACAACAAGATATGCAGCTGGAGTCTCCAGAGACAGTCCTGAGAAGACACGCTCCAGTGCAGGAGGGCCACCCGTCGACGCCCCTATGCCAACCACCGCTTTCAGGTCCGTTGCGGCGACTCCCGTACCGAGTGGATCGGTGGCCTCTACTACGAATCGCTCGAGTACCGGAGACGTTCGAGAAGGATCGATCCGGTACGCGGTCTTGATCTTCTTGAGAAGGAGTTCCGAGAGATCCGTGATCGAGGTCGCGAACCCTGAATGCGGCTTCGCGATGAAGTCCACGGCGCCCCCGCACAGCGCGTGATACGTCGTGTCCGGATCGTCGATCGAGCTCAGCATGACGATCCGCGCGCTGCTGTGCTTCGACAGATGAGGAAGAGCCTCGATACCGCTCAGTTCGGGCATCTCGATGTCGAGCGTGATCACGTCCGGAGAGAGCGCTCGAGCTTTCTCGATCGCCTCGACTCCTGTCTTGGCGATACCGACGATCTCTATGCGCGGATCGACCGACAGGGCGCGCGTCAGCATCTGGCGGATGAGCGCCGAGTCATCTACGATCAGGACTCTGATGGTGGAAGGCATCGACTCCGCCGAATCACTACGAGGTGGCTTGTAGGCACTTCTTAACGGTCTCACTCACTTTTGTCGGCTGGAATGGCTTGACGAGGAAGTCCATGGCGCCGCACTCCAGCGCCTCAACGATCATCTTCTGCTGCCCCATCGCGCTCACCATGAGCACTCGAGCGGTCGGGTCATTCTTCTTGATGGATCTGAGCGCGTCGAGACCGCTCATCTCAGGCATTGTGATGTCCATCGTGACCAGATCCGGTTGAATCTCGGCGTACTTCTCCACGGCGTCTCGACCGTTGACGGCCTCATGGATGACGTAGCCTTCCTTGGAAAGGATGTCCCTGATCATCATCCTCATGAAAGCTGCATCGTCCACGACGAGAATCGTCTTAGACATCCGATTCACCTTCCGCATCGACTGCACTGGCCATTCCCGCATACTCCGTGTGAGGGACCGCGTGATCGAGGTCGAGCAGGATGATCAGCCTATCCTTCACCTCGAGCACCCCCACGATCATCTCAGCAGCCCCGGCTGCCAGCATGTTCTCGGGCGGAGATAGAATCGACTCCTCTGACACTCGAATCACCTCGGTGGCAGCATCCACCGCCAGGCCCACCGAGCCGGCCTCACCCTCTGCAATGATTATCCGTGCCTGAGGCCCGGGCTCGAACGAGACATCCCTCAGCCGACGCGACAGGTCGACGACGGGGATTATCCGACCGCGCATGTTGATGACCCCGGCAACGGCCTCAGGTGCGCGTGGTACCGGCGTCGAGAGTTCATAACGAATAATGCTCTCCACCTTTATGATGGGAAGCGCGAACTCCTCCCGCCCAAGGCGGAAGGTGACGAAACTCTGACCTACCTGATCGACGCCGCTGACCACAGCGCCCCCTTAATCGATGTTGAAAGAATGCACGGAATCCTCTAGTTGCTGTGCCATATCCGAGAGTTCCTGTGCCGAGGAGGATATCTCCTGCATGCACGCCGTCTGCTCCTCGGCTGCGGCAGCCGTCTCCTCGGCGGAAGCGGCGTTCTCCTCGACCACGGCGGCGATATCGTGCATGGCGCGGTCGACTCCGGTCGTACGCGTGGTCTGACCGGACATGGCGTGGGCTATCTGCTCCGCCAGGACCGTCGTGCGTGAGACCGCATCGGTGATCTGTCTCAGTGCTTCGTTCGTCCGACCGACGACCTCTGTTCCAAGCTCGACCTCGCGTGTACCGATCTCCATATATCGAACGGCCTTCGAAGTCTCTTCCTGGACCTCATTGACGAGCACGCCGATCCGCTCAGCGGCGCGACCAGAGCCCTCGGCAAGCTTTCGGACCTCCTCGGCCACCACGGAGAACCCACGCCCGGACTCTCCGGCGCGAGCAGCCTCAATGGCCGCGTTGAGCGACAGCAGGTTGGTCTGATCGGCGATCGACGTGATCACATCGACGATACCGCCGATCTCGGAGCTGCGCTTGCCCAGGATCTCCACAGAGCCTGCGAGCGTCTCAATGGCCTGCTGGACCGCGGCGAGCGTCACGATGGACTCACGCGTGGCCTCTTCGCCGTGCGCGGCGACCCTGGCGGCCTCTTCGCTCGTGCGAGCGGCCTCGTCCGCCTGGCCTGCGACCTCGTTCGTCGTCGTAGTGATCGAATCTACTGCTATGGAAGTCTCCTCGACCTTGCGGGACTGCAGCTCGGCACCATGAGCGATCTGCTGAACAGAAGATGATATCTCCACCGTGGAGCTGCTGATCTCCTGGGATGATGCAGAGAGTTGGGCGGCGGCAGCTGAAACGGACTCAGATGACCTGCGCACGCTGCCTGCGATACCGGCAAGTGAACTGATGAGGTTGTTGCATTCGCCAGCCAATATCCCGATCTCGTCGTCATGAGTTATCTCAGCGGAGACCGTGAGGTTGCCTTTACCGGCCTCGATCATGACGCCGCCCAGATCGCGCAGGGGCCGCAAGACGCGACTCTTGAATTGGGCACGCCACATGATCGTGCCGATGGGGGCGATCAGCAGCATGACCACTACACTGAAGATGACGACGGGAAGCATCTCACCAAGGGTGAGATTCAGTTTGTAGTAGGCGTACACGGCTGTGAAGATGAGTCCCAAGATGATCGCCGGGGCGATGCTTGCCCATGTCAGCAACGTGAACGTGAACGAAAGTCCTCGCTTGACGGTGCTGCTCCGGTGCTCCTGTACCATGCGTCGGCTCCTCCTCTGAGTTCGCCCACAAGAATCGAGCGACTCCACCTGCGGTCTACGGCCTTATCGGCTTGCGATAGATTCGCTCACGCCCATCAACGAGTTCCAATCGTGCCGCCACCGACGGTGCGAGCTTCTCACTCCGGCCTAGGACGAGGTATCCACCTCTCGACAGCGCGGACCAGAATGTGTCGAGAATGCGCTCCTGCTGCTCACGTGTGAAGTAGATGAACACATTCCTGCAGAAGATCACGTCATACATACTGACAGGTCTGTCCTCGAACAAGTTCATCTGCCGGAAACGCACGTGCTTGGTCACTTCCGGCTTGATATGGAACACCGAGCCGTCCATCTCAATGTATTTTACCTGATGCGTCTTGGGTATGTGGCTCAGCTTGTCAATATCGTACGTCGCGGCCTGAGCGATCGCGAGCGCCTTGGGGTCGAGATCCGTTCCGGTCACACTGAGCAGGAACGATTCTGTGTGTCCCGCCATGCCATCCAGAAACGACATCGTCATCGAATATGGCTCCTGGCCGGTCGCACACCCTGCGGACCATGCACGAATCATTCGATTGCGCCTACGAAGTTTCTCGTCGAGCATGTCAGGCACGATTCGCCTTCGGAATATGTCGTAGACGGGTGAATCCCGATAGAAATCAGTCACATTGATGGTGAGGATATTCAAGAGCTCACCGTACTCATCGGGGTGACCGTCGAGGTAATCGACATACTGCCGATACGAATGCAAATCGAGTGAGCGCAGGCGCGACGCAACGCGACGCTCGACGTAGGCCTGGCGATACTGGCCCAGATCGAACCCCCGTTCATTCCTGACCTTGTCGATCAGTCGAGTCAGATTACCTCTGTAGACCCGACCAGCCTCGACATCCGTCACCGAGCCTCCTGCCTGATGCTCCCCCGAAACTACTGTTCATTGTAAGATATCGGTCTATAGGGTTCTAATCCTGACATGAATCGGAGATCGTGTGCGTCGCACCCTAGTGGACACTGCCGCAATAGTACTCGCCCTGGCCCTTCTCGCGCTCTCCTTGGGATTCACTTGGGCGGTCGTCGATGACTACGCGTCACGAGACATCTCCCCTTCCGGCGCCACGATCGCAGGCGTGGATCTCACCGGCCTCACTCGCACCGATGCGCGTTCTGTCATTGCCAGCGCAGTCGTCGCACCGCTCATGGAGCCGATCGCAGTCGAATTCGACGGCAATACGCACGCATTCGACCCGACAACAGCTGTCCGCGTCGACATCGACGCCATGCTCGACCGCACGTTCCGCCCCCGTGACGATTCCAAGCTCGCCGACCGCGTCTATCGCAGACTCGCAAAGACCAGCGTGGAACTCGATGTCGAGGTCCAGATGTCGATCGACAGGTCTGCAGTGCTCAGCTGGATCGACGCTGTCGCATCAACGATCGACACGGCCGCCGTCGACGCGACAGTCACAGTGTCCGCCGGCGAGGTCGTCGTGCTCCAGGACCGCGTTGGGCATACCACCGACCGTTCAGCGGCCGCCGACGCGCTCTCATTCGCCATGCGGAACGGTACTGGCTCGATCGAGCTACCGGTCAGCTCCGTCAGCCCGACCGTCACCGCCGACGAACTCGGCAAGTCGATCGTGGTGGACCTCTCCGAGCGGAAGCTCTACCTGTACGACGGTGCAACGATCGAGAAGACGTACGGCGTGGCGGTCGGGGCTCCCGGTCACTCGACGCCAGTGGGCAACTGGGTGATCACGCAGAAGCGCTACATGCCCACATGGGGGAATCCAGGCAGTGCGTGGGCCGCGAACATGCCCGCCTACATCCCGGCCGGACCCAGCAACCCTCTCGGGACACGCGCCATCAACCTGGACGCGTCGGGCATCCGCATTCACGGCACGACTCAAGACTGGTCGATCGGACATGCCGCAAGCCACGGATGCATACGAATGCACCGTTGGGACGTCGAGGACCTCTACGAACGCGTCGAAGTCAGTATGCCGGTCTTCATCGTTCGGTAGGGACCGACTAGCGCACCAAACCCAGAATGTATGTCTCCGCTTCCTCGTCGAGCGCGAACACTCCACCCAACACCGTCGCGAAGCCTATGCTCGGATTCGAGTCGACCAGGGTCGAGAGCTGTGGCGAGAACGTCGCAGGATCGTCGGGATACACGAGCATCAGAGGCCGCCACTGCGACCCACCGATTCCCGCGAGCACTCCTCCTGCGAGTGCGTCCGGATAGTTGGTGCCCGTGGCCACGAACACGCCAGCAGGGTCGGACACGCCAGTCCGGGCCTGTCCTCGCTCAATTATCCGAAGTGCCGTGTCATAGCGACCGGTGCCCGCTTCACGCGTAACTGTAAGCGACCCGAACGCCGATGAGCCCAGTGCCGCCGCGACCGCAGGTGAGACGACGAGTTCGCCGCCACAGATGATGACGTTGGCAGGCTTTAGGGCTTGAAGGGCCGCTTGCGTCTCTGCGGGCAGAGAATCCGCACGTGTGAGCAGAATTGGGGCCTTGAGCGCCGCTGCGAGGCTGGAAGCCGCAAGCGCATCGGGGAAATTGGCGCCCGTAGCCACGAACACGGTGTTCACCGATACCTTGGATGCGACCGCTGTGGCGACTGCCTGCGCCGTTCCGTAGCGGCTTGTGCCGGCGACGCGCACAACAGTCAAACCGGCACTCTTGAGATTCGCGATGACATTGGGAGTGAGAACGACCTCGCCGCCAACGACATACGCCTTCTGCGCGCCCAGACGATCTATCTCAGCAAGGACCTCGGTGGGCACATAGGTGGGAGCAGAGAGCAGCAGAGGGCCGTTCACAGCGCCAGCGAGAGCCGAGGCGGGAAGCGCGTCAGCCCATCCGGCGCCGCTTGCGATCACGACAGCCTTCTCACCGGTCAGTGGCCCGTCGAATGCGGCCTTGGAGAGCTCGATCGCCGTCGCATATCGCGATGCGCCTGCGATGCGTGACTCGACGACCTCAATCGAAGCTGAATCGATAGCTGAATCGACCTCGCCGTAGAACGTGGTCGCTGCCGCGCCGTACGTCCCGACCGCCTTGGCCGACAACGTCACGTTCTCGGTCACGGGCACAGCACGGACGAGAATAACGTCTTCGCCAGCATCTAGAGAAAGGCCCGAGAACAGCACCTGCGCCGAAGAATCTACTACCTGCACATCATGGAGATCCGTGTCGCCGCTGTTGGTGATCGTGTACTCGACGTCCACGCTCACACCTTCGATGACCTCGCTGTTCACTGGAACGATGTCGAGCTGGAGCGCTGGATTGCGAACCACAAGTTCGGTTAGGCCGGAATCGCTATGGGTCACACCTGTGAAAGCCGTTGCGACCGTACCGTAGAGTGCCTGCACACTCGCGTCCAGATCGAGTGTTCCGACGCCGGGAGTCATCGAGCGAACGAACAGAGCACTCGCTCCCACGACGAGCGAGTTGGCCTCGAAGCGAAGCCCGGACGAGTCGCTGATCTCCACATCGAACAGATCCGTATCCCCAGAGTTCAGGACCGTATAGGTGACCTCGACTGAAGTTCCAACAGCCACCTCATAGAACTCAGGCCGTACTGTGATCTGGATTTCAGGGATCCTCGTGTCCAGCTGTCCGCTCACTTCATCGGAAATCTCACCGAACAGCGCTGTTCCGCTATCACCGTACGTGCCGCTCGCCTCAGCATCGATCGTGAAATCATCCTGTACCGAGATTGGACTGGTGAACGTGTCGCTTCCTCCGACCGGAATCGGTGCGAAGGTGTTAACAAGATCACCCGCCTCAGTAACTGTAACATCGAACAGTTCTATGTCACCGGTATTGGTG
>JAQIBK010000030.1 GCA_027859125.1 Actinomycetota bacterium
GCCTTCTACCGCTTTGATAATCTCAGCGGCCTTCACGACCGCAGGATCATAGGCGACCTGCAGGCGCTCTGCGGCCAAGTTGACGTTGGCCGTATCGACGCCTTCCACCTTGGAGAGCGTCTTCTCTATGATCATCGCGCACGAGGCGCACGTCATTCCTGTCACCGCGAAGTTGGCGTCGGCGCATGTTTCCGGCGTCGCCTCCTCGGGTGTCGGGCATGTGATCGTATCTGTGTTGTCAGTCATCATCGTCTCCTACTCGACCACGATCGAGCCGAACACCATCTCCATACCACAAGAGAAGCCGTACGTACCCGGATCGAGTGCGGGGAGCGTGAGCGTCTGCTCGCCGCCGGTGAGATCAGCATACAGGTTGAACTCGGGGATTATGACCTCGGCGGTGCAGCCATCGGACTGGGCGAAAGTGATGCTCAGCGGGATGCCGGCCTTGGCGCGGATCACGTTGGGACTGTAGCCACCGGGGATCTCGACATAGATGGACTGGCTGTCACCCTCGACGACCGTAGCACCCTCGATCTCCTCGCCTGAGTCGGTGCCGCAGCAACCGCCGCCGCAAGCGCCGACCGAATCGTCGGACGCCACACCGTATGAGGCGGGAATCGTGTAGCCAGAGCCGTTAGCCGCATCCGCGGCGCTCTTGCCGTTGCGCGCTTGCGCGAAGCCGTAGCTCGCAAAGAACACGGCCACAGCCAGCACTGCAACGATGAGGTACTTGGTGTTGTTACTAGTAGCACTGCGAGTCTGTTCAGACATCGTGAGTTCCTCTCATGTTGGTTGAATCTCTAGCGGGCGAAGAGTCCGCCCAGTGTAAGTCCTGCAATGATCGCTCCAGAAAGCACGCCTATCAGGATCACGAACTCCGCTGGTGCAAGGCCCAGGATGCGCTGTGAAGTGGCGGTCGGAGCTACCTTTGCTCCGGGCACCGCACAGGCAGCGGGCGTGGAGCCCCTACGCCTGAGAACGAGCACGACTACGAGCCCGGCCAGTGCTACGGCCAGGAGCGGTAATACAAGGTTAGGCGCACCTGCGGCGGCGACCGAGCCGGCGATGATACCGCCGGACATCATGCCCATGCCGCACGTGAGCGTGTAGTTGCCCGCCGCGCTCGCGGGGAGCTCGACTGCCGTCACGCCATTAGGCACCAGGTCCTCGAGTATCCCCATCTGCGGAACGGCGATCTGGTCGGAGCAAGCTCCGTCTTCTTGACGGTCCACGATCAGCCGCACGGGCTGGTCGGCGGGAATGTTTATCACTTCCGGTACGAAACGTGTGTTGATGATCGCAAGGGGCACCTCGACGTATCCGTCGGCGCCTACCTGATACTGCGAGGCATCGGTCTCAGGCGTCGGCGAGCCGACGAAAGCGGTCTTAACGCTCTGGAACGTGACCGGTGAGCCGACGAGCATGAGACCGCGGTCGAGCATGACTCCACCGAGGATCACGATGGCGAGCGCAGCGACTGTCATCATGCGGTCGCGGAACTTAACGGTGAGAGCCCCGGATACGGCTCCGAATACGAGCATCAGCGGTGCTGTGCCCAGGCCGAAGCCGAGCATCGTAGTGGCCCCGGCCAGTGCTGAACCCGCTCCAGCTGCGGCGAGCTGTGCTGCCTGCAAGGGACCACACGGCATGAGGCCGGTTAACAGGCCGAACGTGGCGGGCGTCGCAAGACTCTGCTTGCCCTCGCGCTCCTCGGCCTGCGCCTTCTTGCGCGTGGACATCAGCGCTTTCATGAGGAACTTGGGCGGCCTTGGCGTGAGCTGCCTCAGCCACGGGAACCAGCCGGTCATGTTCAGGCCCAGAAGCACCATGAACGCGCCGGCGAACACCGTGATGAAGCCACGGATTCCGCCCAGGTCGAACGCAGCGCCAATGAGACCCAGGATCAGGCCGACTGTTATGTAGCTGATGATCTTGGCGCCTTGATACACGAGGTGCGGCATCATCCGCTTGCGAAGCGGGCCGTCCTCGGCGTCTTTGACGGCGTATGTCAGCACCAAGCTGCCGCACATGGCGACACAGTGAACACTGGTGACGAGACCCACGCCGAGCATAGGTAGGAAAAGATCCACGATTACCCTCTAATCCATCCGAAACGACAGGACATACGGAACGGAATCCGACCTACGGATATAGATATCCGTAGTCGTAGCGAGGGATCATCAGACTGAGAGGCGCACTCCAAGAGGTGGAAGCGGCGGCGACGGCCCGGACTCAGGCAGCGCGAGAACGACAGGAAGCTCCACTATAGGAAGCGGGGCGGGAGCAAGAGTAACCACGGCGACAGGCGCCGGCACGTCAGCGTAGACCACGCCGTCGGGAGAGTCGTCGACCATCATGTACGGGGCACAATCCATGTCCATGGCCATGCCCATGCCTTGGTCGACACCCATGCACTCGGGCATCGCACACGCGGGGGCAATGGCGACCAGCACGAAAGTGGCCATCATCACGGCCAGTAGTGCGAGCCTATCTGTGGTGAAGCGTGCCATGTCACCCCTTGCAGATGGTGTACTGCGCCTGCTAATGCACAGAACATGCCAAACAAGGGTTTTGCCGAATCTATTTCTCAGGCGCTACGAAGAGAGTCGCCCAGTGTCGCAGGCAGTCCAGCCTCGAGCATCTCAGCTGCGACCGCCTCGATATCGTAGTCGAGCCGATGAACGACCATACCGACCCACGTCCCCGTCTCGCCTGCAGGCGCGATCGCGGAGTCATCTGGGGCCGCATCGAGCACCTCGGCCTGAGTGCCGAGAACGACCTCGACCCAGCCTGCGCGAGGATCGCCGTCCTTGGGTTTGCCCACGGATCCTGAGCTCACGTAGTGCAGCGTGCCCGCCGCCCCATCACGCCCCGACTCGCCCGCGTCGAAAGAACGGTGATAAGGGATGTGGATGTGGCCGTGCAGAACAACTTCTGCATCAGCATCAACAGCCAGTCTCGCCAGCTGCGACTCAGAGCGATCCAACAGCAGATACTCGTTGATCTTGCGCGGGCTGCCGTGCACCAGTAGCAGACGAACGCCGTCGATATCCAGACGAATCTGC
>JAQIBK010000319.1 GCA_027859125.1 Actinomycetota bacterium
GCGGATCGAATCTGCATCGATCCGGGCATCGGCTTTGGAAAGACGCTCGATCACAACCTGCAGCTTCTGCGCGGACTCGAGACCTTCGCGGCGACGGGGCTGCCCGTTCTGGTCGGCGCATCGCGCAAGCGCATGATTGGGGATATCCTTGGCATTGAGGATCCAATGGATCGACTCGAGGGGAGTCTTGCGGTGGCCGCGTGGTCCGCTGCCCACGGGGCATCGATCATTCGTGCGCACGATGTGAAGGAGACTGTACGGGTTGTTGGGGTGACCACAAGGCTGCTGTCCGACAATGCGTGAGGGATCGGGCAGACAATCCGACATGACACGGGGGAACGTATGGAAACGGTGTTCTTGGGTATTGGCAGCAACATGGGGGACGAAGCGGCGAACATAGGTGCTGCCATTGGTATGGTCGAGGACCTCGATGGCGCCACCGTTCTGCGAGTCTCCAGGCTGTACGAATCGGCGCCTTGGGGGGTCTCCGATCAGCCCATGTTCGCCAACGCTGTCGTTGAGATCGCTACCAGCGTGCCGGCTGACTCGCTTCTCGATGCTCTTCAGGCCATTGAACAGGAACTCGGGCGACGCCCCGGACCTCGTTTTGGACCGCGTCTCATTGATATCGACATCTTGCTCTACGGTTCCGAGGAGTGGGATTCCGATCGACTCACGATCCCGCACGTTCGGATGCTCGAACGCGACTTCGTTGTCACCCCTCTACTTGAGATCGATCCCGACGTGCGCCTGCCCGACGGTTCCCAAGTCACCAGGGAGCACGTCAAGCACGGTGCGGTCACTGACATCCTGGGTCTGGTTCCTGGGTTCGAGGATCGTGCTGTGGCGATAGACGCGCACGAACGTTCGCTCGGCCACAGGCATCGACAGAATGAGGACTGGGTGGAGCTGTGCGCATTCGGAGATTGGCTGACCAACTCCATGAAGGCGCAGTCCGCTCCGGATGTCTCGTTCCTCATCACGGTGTTCGAGGCCGAGCGGATCCCGTTCGCTTGGGATCCGTATCCTCCGCAGGAATCGTTCAATCCCTATGGCTTCTCGGCGAAGTTCAAACTCATGGTTCCGAGCGTGTTCCAGGCCAGGGCCAGTCGACTGATCGATGAGGTCGCCAAGGCGGAGATCGACTGGACGGATCCCGGTCTGTCGGGAGCGTGAACGCAGGATATGCGCTGTCGATGATAGAATAGAGTTCTACGCTCGGCCTTTGGGGGCATCGCGGATGCGGTTCCGGGGCATGTTCCGAGCGAAGGGGCCCGTACGGGGCCGCCGGGACCTCAATTGAGGCCTGGACGGTTGTTGCGGAAGGAGAACCACTCATGAGCGCTGCTGTCCCGATGGATCCACAGAGGTCCGTCACCACCACTACATTCAGAGTTGCGAAGGCTCAGAATCGTCGCATTGCGATGATCACCGCCTATGACGCACCCACCGCGCGAATGGTGGACCAAGCCGGTGTCGATGCGATCCTGGTGGGCGATTCCCTGGGCATGGTCGTGCTCGGCCATGACTCCACACTGCCTGTGACCATGGACGACATGCTCCACCACACGCGAGCGGTCACCCGAGGTGCATCTCGCGCTCTGGTCGTCGCCGACATGCCGTTCCTGAGTTTTCAGATCTCGCCGCAGGAGGCTCTGCGCAATGCTGGGCGACTCGTCGCCGAGGGCGGAGCCGGAGCGGTCAAGCTCGAGGGCGGTCGGCGAATGGCTGAGACTGTCCGCTACATCACCCAGGCGGGAATCCCCGTCATGGGCCACGTGGGTCTGACTCCTCAGTCGGTCAACCAGTTGGGCGGCTATCGGGTTCAGGGACGCGAGACCGCTGACGCCCTGGCGCTCATCGATGACTGTCGCGCACTCGAGGAGTCGGGTGCTTTCGCCGTCGTGCTGGAGTGCATCCCGGCCGAGTTGGCCGAGCTGGTGTCACGTGAGATATCAATCCCCACCATTGGCATAGGTGCCGGTGTCGGCTGCGATGGCGAGATACAGGTCTTCCACGACCTTCTCGGCATGGGCGACTTCACTCCTCGGCATGCCGGACGGTACGCAGAGGTGGGCACGGCGATACGTGAGGCTGTGGGTGCGTACACGCAAGACGTTCGCGACCGGGTCTTTCCCGCAGAGGCCCAGAGCACGCATCTCGATGCGCGCGTGCTGGCCGAGATCAAGGCTGCCAGGGCAGGCTCGCTCAAAGCCGCATCCGGTGGCTCATCTCCTTCGATCAGCGGGCGGAGCGATCAGTAGCGTGCGCGCTGTCCGGACTGTGGGGGAACGATGAGCATCGAGAGAGTCTCGTCTGCCGAGGAAACACGCAGGGCTGTCGCCGAGGCGCGTCGTGAAGGACGTACCGTGGCGCTGGTTCCCACCATGGGCGCGCTGCACGAGGGGCACCTGTCGCTCGTTCGCGCCGCGTGCGGGAGAGCGACGTACGTGGTCGTGTCCGTGTTCGTGAATCCCAAGCAGTTCGCTCTCGGTGAGGACTTCGAGGCGTACCCTCGCGATCTGGATCGCGACATGGCACTGCTCGATGCCGAGGGTGTCGATCTTGTGTTCGCGCCCACCACAGATTCCATGTATTCGTCCGACGCCGTCATCACTGTGGACCCGGGCCCTCTCGCGGGCGTGTGGGAGGGAGCTTCCAGGCCCGAGCATTTTCGCGGGGTGGTGACTATCGTCACCAAGCTGTTGAGCATCGTTGCGCCGGACTTGGCGTTCTTTGGCGAGAAGGATTATCAGCAGCTTCAGATCGTGAAGCAGCTCGTGCGCGATCTGAATCTTCCGGTACGAGTGGTGGGTTGCCCCATCGTCCGGGACCGCGACGGGCTGGCGCTGTCGAGTCGCAATGCCTATCTCTCCTCGGAAGACCGCGAGAAGGCGCTTTCGATCTCCAAGGCTCTCGAGGCCACGGCGCAGGCTGTCGCTTGGGGGGAGCGATCCACGGATGCTCTGTGCGAGACGATGATGGGCGTCCTATCGGAGCATCCTGGCGTCGAGGTCGACTACGCGGCACTTGTCGATGCAACAACGATGGCCGATCTGGAACGCGTGGATGGTGCTGCACGCGCTATCATCGCTGCACGGGTCGGAAGCACCCGGTTGATCGACAATGTCGCCATCGTGCCACCAGGGCACGAGGCATAGAGTCTGGACACGAGGTTTCCCTGCTCGACTGCGATGGAAGAACCTCCCGAGAGGAGCCACGCGTGTACGACCCCCTAGCTCTGCATGATGAGATCCGCGACCTAGCCCGCGAACGTGATGCTGTGATCCTCGCGCATAACTACCAGTGCGGCGAGGTTCAGGATGTGGCGGACTTCGTCGGTGACTCGTTGGGGCTGTCGCGTCAAGCGGCGGAGACTTCTGCGCAGACGATCGTGTTCGCAGGCGTGCACTTCATGGCGGAGACGGCCAAGATCCTCTCGCCTCACAAGACGGTGCTGCTGCCTGAACCCAGGGCCGGTTGCCCCATGGCGGACATGATGACCGCCAAGGAGCTCACGTTATGGCGAGATGACAACCTCGGCGTTCCTGTTGTCACGTACGTGAACTCCTCGGCGGACGTCAAGGCGCTGTCCGACGTCTGCGTCACCAGCGCGAATGCGGTGGCGGTCGTGCGCTCGATAGGTGCAGACCGCATCCTGTTCGGTCCGGATCGCAATCTTGGCTCGTGGGTGGCACGTGCGCTGCCCGAGGTCGAGGTCATGCTCTGGGACGGTTTCTGCCCCACTCACCAGCGAGTCACGCCGGAGCAGATCGCGGAGGCGCGCAAGCGTCACCCCGAAGCCAAGGTCATGGCTCACCCCGAGTGTCGCCCCGACGTGGTCGATCTGGCCGATGCTGTTCTCTCCACCAGCCAGATGCTTCACTATGCGGTCGATTCGTCCGCCGATGAGTTCATTGTCGTGACCGAGGAGGGCTTGCTGCATGCGCTGGCGAAAGCTGCGCCGGGCAAGCGGTTCCTGAATCTCTCACCTGTGATGCTGTGCCCGAACATGAAACTCACGACTCTCGAGACGATCCTTGACGTGCTGCGCGACGGAACGAACGAGGTGGTCGTCTCGGACGATGTGCGTGACCGCGCTCTCGCGGCTGTTCAGGGGATGGTGTCCATTGGCTGACCGTATCTCGCCCGACGTTCTTCCTGACGCGCTGGGACGTCGCTATCTGCTGGAGTTCGATACCGATGATCTCGTGCAGCACGAGTCCGACGTGCTTGTCATAGGATCGGGCATCTCAGGCCTGGTCGCAGCGCTTGCATCGTCGATGTCGCGCTCAGTCACGTTGGTCACCAAGGCGCGCGTCGAGGAGACGAACACCTGGTATGCGCAAGGAGGCATCGCCGGTGCTGTGGGAGCGGCGGACTCCACTGAACTCCACGAGGCGGACACTCTCGTCGTGGGTCAGGGACTCTCCGATCCGGCCGTGGTCCATGCCGTGGTGACTGAAGCGGCCGACGCGCTGGCCGACCTACGAGCAATGGGCGTGCAGTTCGATCTGGCCGAGGATGGCAGTGTTCTCCTGGCGCGAGAAGGCGGCCACAGCCTGCCGCGCATTCTGCACTCTGGCGACACCACCGGTGCCGAGATCCAAGACACGCTCTCAGGCATGGTTCGTCAGTCCGAGAGAGTCGAGATATTCGAGGAGAGATTCCTGATCGATCTGATCACCGCCGCCGACCGATGCGTGGGTGCGTTGATCTACGACCCGGTGTCTCGTCGGCCCCAGGTCTTCTGGGCTGACGCTATCGTGCTGGCGACAGGTGGCTGCGGTCAGGCCTACCGAGTTACGACCAATCCTGCGATAGCGACGGGCGATGGTGTGGCGGCTGCGTGGCGCGCGGGTGCAGAGATCGCCGATCTCGAGTTCGTGCAGTTCCATCCCACGGCGCTGGACTCTGCATCCAGCCCCAAGTTCCTGATAACCGAGGCGCTTCGTGGCGACGGCGCGTACCTGCTCGACTGTGATGAGGAACGCTTCATGGTCGGCGTGCATCCACTCGCGGAGCTCGCGCCGCGCGACGTTGTGAGCCGGGAGATAGAGAAGGTGATGGCACGTTGCGGCCGTCCCTACGTCTGGCTCGATGCCCGTCATCTGGGAGAGGAACATCTGCGTGTGCGGTTCCCAAACATCTGGGAGACCTGCCTGGAGGCTGGCTACAACTTGTCCGCCGACCTGGTTCCGGTCGCTCCAGCCGCGCATTACATGATCGGTGGAGTGCATGTCGACGTCGACGGACGCACGTCACTGGCGGGCCTCTACGCTGCAGGCGAGGCCACGGCCTCCGGACTGCATGGGGCCAATCGCCTCGCAAGCAACTCCCTGCTCGAGGGACTGGTCTTCTCAAGGCGCATCGTCCGTGCTCTCAGTGCCGAGGAGAGTGCTCCTCGACCGGGACGTGTGGTTTCGGGGCCGAGCGAGATGTCGGCTGCGTTCACGGCCAGCAAGGCTATGGAAGCTCTTCAGACGACCATGAGCCAGTTCGTGGGCATGACACGTTCACAAGGGAGTCTGCAAGAGGCTGCGATGGTCCTTGACGGAATGACACGCATTCTGGAAGTGAGCTTCCACAGGCCGCACGAACTCGAGCTGCAGAATCTTGTGACTGTGGCGTCGTTGATCACTCGCGCGGCATGGATGAGGGAAGAGACTCGCGGCACGCACAGTCGCGTTGACTGTCCCGAACGCGATGACGAGTCGTGGAACGGACATCTGGTGTGGCGTCGTGGCACCAAACCGCGTTTCGTGCCCATGGAGCCGGTGCGGGAAGGAATCGACCTGTGACCGACATCCTTGACGACTCGGCGCGCCCGTTGCGCTTGCCCAACGTGACCGACCTGATCTCAAGGGCTCTTGCGGAGGACCTCGGGGTGACGCCGTCGAGACTGGTGGATAGATTCGCGCACGATGGCGATCTGCTTGTTCGTGACGTGACGACGTCGGCAGCGGTACCTCCGGGTGCGTGGTTCTCCGGAGTGGTGCGGGCGAGAGAAGCCTGCACGGTGTGTGGTCTGCCGGTAGTGGCGCAGACGTGGACTCTTCTGGGAGATGCCGCTGGATTCGAGGACCCCGTCGAGTTCCATCCGCTTGTGGCTGAGGGCGCGCACATCGAGGCGGGCACGGCAGTCGGCGAGGTCGACGGTCCGGCTTGGACGGTCCTCGCAGGCGAGAGGAGCGCACTCGATCTGCTCATGATCCTCTCGGGCATGGCGACAGCGGCGACACGTTGGCAGACCGAGGCAGGCTCTGAGCTGCTTGTCGTGGACACGCGCAAGACTCTGCCGGGCATGAGAGAGATCAGCAAGTATGCGATCGGAATCGGCGGCGGCACCAATCATCGCCACGGGCTGTGGGACATGGTGCTTGTGAAGGATAATCACATTCGTCACGCGGGGGGCATATCGGCCGCCGTGATCCTTGCCAGGGACGCGTTTCCCAAACTCGCCATCGAGGTCGAGGCCGACACTATCGAGCAGGCGCGCGAAGCCGCATCGGCCGGTGCTGACTTCGTACTTCTGGACAACATGGATGATGCTCTCACCGCGCATGCCGTGAAGGCTGTCCGCGAGATAGCCGAGCGCGCCGGACGCGACGTTGCGATCGAGGCGAGCGGAGGGATCACGTTCGATCGACTCAAGGGTCTGTCGCTCACAGATGTCGATCGTGTGTCGACCAGCGCATTGACACTTGCGCCGCCTGTCGACTTCGGTTTGGATGAGGTTGACGGTTAGTCCGAACTCGCGTTCGCGAATCGAAGTGGGGAACTAACGGACCAATGGAGGCGATCACCGGCATATGGCTCGTCGACTGGTTCCTCAGTCTTCTCGACGGCTGGGGCTATCTGGTCACCTTCGCGGCAACGATCATCGAGAACCTGTTCGTCATAGGTTCGTTCACGCCGGGTGAGACGGTCGTCATGGCGGCCTCGTTCGTATCCAGCCAGGGGAACCTGGTGCTGCCTCTGGTGTGGATCAGTTCCGTGGTCGGCACTGTGGCCGGCAGCAATATAAGCTACTTCTTCGGCAGGATGGGTGGGCGCGACGCTCTTCTTCGCTACGGACACAAACTACGCATTGGCGAGGACAAGATCGCCGAAGCCGAGCGATACTTCAACACCCACGGTTCCGAGACGGTGTTCGTGGCCAGGTTCGCTGCGGGCTTCAAGAACTTCGTTCCAGTGATAGCCGGTGCATCGCGCATGCACCTGGGTTGGTTCGAGGGATACACGGTCGTAGGTGCAATGACTTACACGTCGATCATGTGCGCCATCGGGTATTTCCTGGGTGAGAACTTCGATCTGGCCCTCAAGATAGCCTCTCGGTTGGGCTACGCGGGCACGATCGTCTTCGCGCTCGTCATCCTGTTCCTGCTATTCGGCGGGCGAGTCCTCAACCGTCGGCATAGTGAGCACACCATTGCCGAAGCTGATGCCGACGCTGGCCCGGATGACTCGGGCGAGAGCGAGGCGGCGCACGAGTGAGCCGACGTGATGACGTACTTGCGGCCCTGCGCGACGGTGGCCCAGTCTCAGGCGAGGTCCTAGCGCACGAGCTGGGAGTGAGTCGAGCGGCCGTCGCCAAGCATGTTGCGGCATTGCGGGACACAGGCTACGTCATCGATGCGGAGCCCGGCGCAGGCTACTGGCTGCGCAGCGTCCCTGACGCACCCATTCCCGAGGAGGTCCGGCCGCTGCTCTCGTCGGCCAGGTGGACCGAGCTATCTGGCGGAGGTGAGACTCGCTCCACGAACGATGACTGCAAAAGGCTCGCTCGTGATGGTGCTGCCGGTGGAGCAGTCGTGCTCGCGTCCCGGCAGAGTGCGGGGCGAGGGCGCATGGGGCGCACGTGGGAATCACCCGATGGCGGTGTCTATCTCTCGGCCCTTGTTCGGCCTGCGATCTCTCCCGCACAGGCACCCCCGTTGGCGCTCGTGACGGCGCTGGGCATCGCAGCCGGCCTGTCCGCACTTGGCGTCGAAGCGGGCGTGAAGTGGCCGAACGACGTGCAGGATTCGCAGGGACGCAAGCTGGCCGGGGTGCTCCTTGAGATCTCGGCGGAGGCTGACGCTCTGGAATGGGCTGTGATAGGCATGGGAGTGAATGTGAGGCGCCCCAGCGATGCGGCTCACGGAGCGGGCTATCTCAGTGACATCCTTCCCGACCTGACCCTTGCCGATGTCGTCGCAGCTGTGCTCGAGGGGCTTGCCGACATGCTCGATCGCTTCGATGTCGGGGGTTTCGCGCCGCTTCGTGCTGAGTATCAGCAAAGGGCCACCCTGACCGGGTGCGACGTGCGTGTTTCCGACATTCGGGGCGCGGTGCAGCATGAGGGACGCGTTGTCTCGGTCGATGACTCCGGGCGGCTGCTACTTGAAACGGACGGAGGCGAAGTGGCGATCTCGGCGGGCGAGGTCACTTTGCGAGATACAACTGGGGAGGCCGTTTCATGAGCCAGGACTTTCGTCCACGCGGAATAGGAGCGATAGCCGACGGTGCCATTGAGCTGTACCGTGCGAACTTCCGCACCATCGCACTGTCGTCGTTCATCATCGTGTTTCCCTTCGCTTTGATCTTGGGTGTCATTCAGACGTTCTACTTCCGGGGAATCCTTGAGCTGTTCGGTTCCATCGACGAGGCGTTGATCAGCGGCTCGAACCCCTTCACGGAACTCTCCGTAGTGAGCCTGTTCATCTATCCAGTCACCTATGTCTTCGCTTTCGCCCGCGCGTACTTCGCCAGCGCCTTGTACAACTCCGCTCCAGCGATGCTGCACGGTCAGAAAGTGGGACTCAAGCAGTTCATCGCCGGCGGGCGCCGTCACTTGCTGGCGTTCGTGCTCGTGAGCGTGGCAGCGTATCTCGCTTCACAGATCGGCTATCTGCTGCTACTGGTGCCCGGCGTGATCCTGTACGTGCGGCTCTCGCTCGCCGCGTTGACCACCGTCACCGAGAACAGGAACGTTGACAGTGCGTTCCGCAGGTCTTGGACGCTCACGAGCGGTGCAGGCTGGAGGATCGTCGGCTTTGTGATAGTGGTGGGCCTGCTCACCTATGCGCTTGAGAGCGCCGTGAACGCTCCGGCGATAATCCGACAGGTGTGGGACAGCGCACAGAACCCGAATGCGGTGTTCGCGGAGATATCCGTCTGGTGGAAGACGGCAGAAGGGATGCTGTCGGCTGCTGCTGTGTCTTTGGTGACGCCCTTCGTCTATCTGTGCTGGTACGGTCTCTACCTCGATCTGCGTGCCAGACGCGATGGCATGGACCTGCACGCCCGCGCGCTCGATCTTGCCAAAGAAGCGTGAGAACTCCTTCGACATTGGAATCGGTATGTTCCAGACTGCGCATGCGGACGGCCGGCCTGGTTCTGGTTGTGGCTTGCACTGCATGTCTCCTTTGGCCGATCCAGGCGATCGCAGCGGATCTGAACGACTACTCGCGTCGTGTGGACGAGGCGATCGAGGTCGTTGAAGCTGTCGACTCCCCTGAGCTTTCGGTGCGAGAGGCGCTTGACGTTGCCATCGAGGTGAACACCCTGCTGCCGTCGGGAGAGACGGTTACGCTCGACGGCGATCCCATTGACGTCGATCAGTCCGTGATCCGCACCTTTGTGGCGCGACTCGACTCAGGGCGCACCCCGGAGAATCGCGCCTCGTTGGTGCGGGAACTGGAGGCCCATCTCTACTCTCTTCGTGCTGCTCTGGGCGATGAGGGAAGGACGGTCGGACAGGACACGCAGGCGCTCCAGGAGCTTCTGGGAGCGCGGGCGAAAGAGCCCGACACATCGCTCCAGGAGTACTTCTCAAAGCTCATCGATCGAATCATCGATTGGCTGCAGAAGTGGTGGAAGCCAGGCGATTCGGAGGCCGGCACGACTTCGATCGGAATGATCATCGAGATCGTGCTTGCCGTGGCCTTGATCACTCTGCTCGGGTGGGTCGCGATTCTTGTGTGGAAGTGGATTCGGCGTTCGGTCTCTAAGCGTGATTCCGTCGCCGACGTTCCCGTGGGCGCCGTGGTGGCTGCGGCACAGGACCTGCCCCGTGACGCACGAGGGCACGCGGTGTCGCTCGCTGCGATCGGTGACTTTCGAGGAGCAGTACGGGCGCTCTTCGGCGGCGCCGCACGAAGCCTTGTGGATGCAGGTGCGATTCCGCAGACGCGCACGCGGACCAACGCAGAGTTGTTGGCCGACATCGCGGACAGCCGCACCGTCTCGTCGGCACTGGCCCCATTGGCCGAGCTCTCGGGAGCGTTCGAACTCGCGTGGTACGGACACATGGAGCCGGACGAGGCTGGTTGGAACGCGGCACTGGAGTGCTTCGACTCTGTCCGGCGCTCTCTCGAGAGCGGTGATGCATCGTGAAGTTGCGTCGCTTGATCCGGTCCATGGATCCGACCATCGTCGCCCTGCTTGTCGCCGCTCTGCTTCTGGCGGGCGCTTATGCGTGGGTGGTCGCCGCATCACAGGACTTCTACTTCATGAAAGCACCTCAGGGTTCCGCGTTCTCATCGGCGGACGATGGTCTGCAGGTGCTGCACAACTATCTGGAAGCGCTGGATGTCGACATACGGACCCTGCAGCAGTTCGAGGAACTGCCCGAGGGAGGCACGATCATTGTCGCGTCGAGCGGAGTGTTCGTGAAGCCCCCGACGCGCGCCGAGGGCAGAAGGCTCGCGGAGTGGGTGGAGAGCGGTGGGCGGCTCGTGCTGGTGGGGGCGCCCGCCGGCGAGGCCCTGACC
>JAQIBK010000166.1 GCA_027859125.1 Actinomycetota bacterium
TCACTGGCGTGTTCCTGGCTCAGAACATCGTGCTGTTCTACGTGTTCTGGGAAGCGGTGCTGATCCCGATGTTCTTCCTCATCGGTGTCTGGGGACACGAGGATCGGCGGCATGCGGCACTCAAGTTCTTCATATACACGTTCGCCGGTAGCGCCTTGATGCTGATTGGCATACTGCTCGCCGTGTACACCACCGGCGAGACCAGCATTCCCGGTGTCGTGAGTGGATTCCAGGCGATGAGAGAGTACTACGCAGGCGCCGGAGTCAATCCGCCGGTCAGCGCCGCCTTGGTGTTCTGGCTGCTCATGATAGGGCTCCTCGTGAAGGTACCTGCAGTTCCCCTGCACACTTGGCTTCCGGATGCTCATGTCGAGGCGCCCACCGCGGGCTCTGTGATGCTCGCTGGCGTTCTCCTCAAGATGGGCGGATACGGGATGATCCGTCTGGGGATTCCGATCGCGCCTGATGTGTTCGCTGACACGAGGATCGTCTTTGCTGTCCTGGGTGTGACCGGGATCCTCTACGGTGCGGTGATGGCCCTGGGTCAGTCGGACCTCAAGAGACTGGTTGCGTACTCGTCAGTCGCCCACATGGGTTTCGCTCTGCTCGCGCTGTCCACAGGGACCTTGAACGGACAGATTGCCGCCGTGCTCATCATGATCAGCCACGGTGTGGTCTCTGCACTGCTGTTCTTCCTGGTCGGTGAGGTCTATGACCGTACCCACACTCTGGAGATCGATCGTTTCGGCGGAATGTCTCGCGTCATGCCTGCTTGGGGCACAGCCTTCACATTCGGTGCCTTGGCCAGTCTGGGTTTGCCGGGGTTGTCGGGCTTTCCTGGAGAGTTCATGGCCATTGTTGAGGGGTTCAACGACATCGGTTGGTGGATCCTCTTCGCGCTACTGGGCGTTGTCCTGGCCGGCGCTTACAACCTGCGTGCCGTGCATGCCGTGGGGCAGGGTCCCGTGGCTCAGGAATGGGCTGATGTGGGCGATCTGGACGGTCGAGCGATTCTTGTAGTGATCGTTCTTGCGGTTCTCATTATCGCGCTGGGTGTGTGGCCCCGCGCTGTGATCGATGTGGCAACACCGGCGTTGTCCATGATTCTTGGAGGGGGTGCGTGATGTCTGAACCGATCATGACTCCCGCGCTCACCTTTGCTCTGCCAGTCCTGCTGGCTGTTCTGGGGGGTGCTGTCGGCCTGTTGCTGGACGCGTTCGATCGTCCGCGCGCATCAGTCGCGGCTGCTGCCATGGGTCTCACTGCCGGTGCCGTGACTGCTTTGGTGGTGGTCATCGACGGCCTTCTCGACCAGAGTGCTCACATCGACATCGCATACGATATGTTCGTCGTTGGCGGAGGGTTCTCGTTCCTGCACTTCGTTGTTCTATTGCTCGGGTCAGTCGTCCTCTGGGCAGCCTTGCCTGTGCTCTCGCTTGATTCACGTGGCCCGGGACAAGCGGCACTCGTGGCCTTCTCAGCTGCGGCCTCAGTGATTCTCCTGGGGTCCTTGGACCTTCTCACGGTGCTTCTGGCGTTCGAGGTCATCGCAATCGCTGGTTACGCCCTTGTAGCCGCAGGGGGGACAGGCGCCTCTGATGAGGCGGCACTCAAGTACTTGGTTCAGGGTGCTTTGGCAGCCGCGATGTTCGTGATGGGTCTGGCGATCATGTTCGGACTCTATGGTGGATTCACGGATGTTCGCGTTCTCGCATCGTTCGTTGGAGCCGAGGCGTCCGAGCCTGCGCTCGCAGCCATGGTTCTGCTGTTCGCCGCCTTCATCTTCAAGCTCGGCGGTTTCCCGTTCCACTCGTGGGCACCGGATGCGTACGAGACGATCAGACCCGAGGTGGGTGCGTTCGTTTCGTCGGCCCCGAAGGTCGCGGTGATGAGTGCCTTGTTCATGGTCTTCTTCAGATCATTCTCGCTCGACGGTGTGCCGATGGACCCATTGTTCGCCTCCGGTGCATTGGGCGACCGGGCGGCGTGGCTTGTGGCTGGTGTGGCGGCGTTGTCGATCGTGTATGGCAACACTGCTGCGTTGCGACAGAGTTCTTTCACTCGGATGCTCGCATATTCAGGTATCGCTCAGGTTGGATACGCCGTGTCGGCGGCCGTGCTCTCCGGACCCGCCATGTTCCACGCGGTGTTCATGATGGTGGCCTATTCGATAGCAGCTACCGGCGCCTTCCTGATCGCTGCTGCTGTTCGAAGATGGCGACCTGATTGGGACGGGAGCATACGTGGTCTTGCGGGAATCGGGCGAGAGCGTCCGTTGCTCGGCGTTTCACTCGCGGTGCTGATGTTCTCTTTGACCGGAATACCACTCACGGCCGGATTCATGGGCAAGTACCTGGTCTTCGCCGTGCTCGCCGTCAACGGATGGACCTGGCTCGCACTCCTCGGGGCGGCCGGATCTGCGATCTCCTTCGGATACTACGGGTCGGTGCTGCGCTGGGCGTTCTTCGAGGATCTACCAGCCGATGAGAAGGATCCTGCTTCTCCCCAGGAGTCGCATGCGGAGCCTCACGACGCTTTGACATACGGAACAGTGATGCTTGCAGTATTGACACTCGTTGTCGGCATTCAGCCGCTGCTGTGGTCTCTGGAGTACGCCAGCAGATTGCTCGATCTCGGCTTTGGCGGATAGCGGACGATCCACCGCAAGGGAAATGCATCACAAGCCGCTTGCTTCTTGATTTTCTCGGGTGTATCTTGTCCTCAAGAGTTGCGTGCGAATGCAACCCATTACCCCTGAGCCTCAAGGTGCCGGCCTTGGGGCTCCTTCATTTTTTGAGATGGATTCCTATGTTGCTGCGCTGCGATTGTGCCGCTCGCACTCCGACGGTTGGCTTGTTCTACCGCTCACACGACAAGTTGGCCCTTCTATCCGTTACACGGCGTCGTGAGTCAAGACAGCAGGCCAAAGAGCCGATACAGCATGGGACATGATAATTTCTGAAGAGCAGGTACGACTCGCTGTCGAATACCTGCAGACACCAGCTGCAAAGTGCGCCGTTTGTGCCGGACATGACGCTTCCTCAGTACCTCCTGACCTCATGGATAGGGTCAAGGCCACCTTGGCCTCCACTCCTGAGACACGCAGGGACAGGGTTGAGCAGGCGCGGATCATGCTCTCGGGTGTCACACCTTCATCCCGAGAGGTCGCCGACAAGATGATCGGTCGCATTGTCTCTGATTCGCTGCGCTAGTCGGCTCCTTCCATTGGGCGGTCTGGTGAAGTGGCGTTCGCTCCTCCATAATCAATGGTGATAGCACGAGCGCCCGCATGCCGAATGGAGCACGAGATGAACCCAAAGCCCCTTCGCAGTCTCCTTAGCGTTCTCATGAACCTACTCATTCTGCTTGCTGTGGTGCTTACGGTGAAGGTCGTCATCGTGTTCTTTGGCTCGCTGTCGTCCCAGGAATGGGCGAATGCGATGGTGAGTATCACTGATCTGGTCACTATTCCGTTCGGGGCGGCGGACATCGCAACACCATACGGTGGCGTGTTCGACGTCGAAGCGGCGGTGACCATCGGGGGGCTTCTGCTGCTTGAGTGGGGGCTGAGTTCTGCTCGCAGTCGGGCATGAACTGATCAGTGTCATGCGTCGATGATCGGAGTCTTTCGCGTGCGAGACCGCTTTCGTACGGGAGCAGGTCGAGTTCGCGCATAAGGAGGAGCACGTGGCGTACACCCGTGAACGTCTGGGAGAACTGCTGATCACAGAGGGACTCATCACGCGAGAGATTCTCGATGATGTCCTTCAGATTCAGGCGCAGCAGGGCGGCAAGGTCGGCGAAGTGCTCGTTCGTGAACTGATTCTCACTGAGGAGCAGATAGCAGCTGCGCTTGCCGGACAGAAGGGCTTCGAGCACGTCAACCTGGCCGCATATTCGGTCGACAGGGCCGCAGTGAGCATGATCCCTGAGAGATTCGCGCGTAGTCGCTGGGTACTTCCCATTGCTTTCGAGGAGAGTGGCCGTCTCGTTCTCGCTATGGCGGACCCGCTTGATGTCGAGGCGATGGATGATGTCGAGGTCATGACCAGTCGTGTCGTGATCCCGGTTGTGGCGGGCCGCGCGCAGATCGAGTTGGCCATCGACAAGTACATCGCGTCGGCCGACGCTTTCCAGGAGGTCGTGGACTCAGTTGCCGATTCCGAGGAGGAATCCGAAGAGCTGTCCACCGAGGACGTCCCGGTCGTTCGCTTGGTGAACCAGATCATTCGCGAGGCGGTCCATGACCTCGCAAGTGACATCCATATCGAACCCCAGCAGAAGAACGTGCGAGTTCGCTATCGGGTCGACGGTGTGCTTCAGGAGATCATGGTACTGCCCAACGCGGCCAAGGCGGGCGTGATCAGCCGCCTCAAGATCATGGGTGAGCTTGATATCGCAGAGAGGCGTCGTCCACAGGACGGACGCATCGCACTTCGTGTCGATGAGCGACCCGTGGATCTCCGCATCGCCACTTTGCCGACACCGCATGGCGAGAGCATCGTCATTCGTATCCTCAACTCTGAGCTCACCTTCCATTCACTCAACGATATCGGCTTGTCCGACGACCATATCGAGCAGATAAGAGTCATGTTGGCACGGCCCTATGGTTCCATCATGATCTCGGGCCCGACCGGCTCGGGCAAGTCCACCACGCTCTACGCGGCGTTGCGGGAACTGAATGAGGAGACGCGCAAGATCATCACTGTCGAGGACCCCATCGAGTATCAGATGGCGGGGCTCACGCAGATGGCTGCGAACACTCGTATCGGACTCACGTTCGCGAGCGGACTCAGGACGATACTGCGGTCTGATCCAGACATAGTCATGGTTGGTGAGATCCGTGATCCTGAGACCGCTGAGATCGCGGTCCGGGCTGCGCTCACAGGGCATCTCGTCCTCTCGTCGATCCACACCAACGACGCACCTTCAGCCCTCACTCGACTGGTCGATATGGCTGTTCCGCCATACATCACAAGTTCAGCGTTGGTCGGTGTTGTCGCCCAGCGCTTGGTCAGGAAGCTCTGCCCTGAGTGCAGGGTCCCGCTATCCCTGTCGAAGGAGACGCTGCTGGCCGCGGGGTTCACGGCAGAGACCGCGGAGAGCGTCAAGGTGTACGGTCCTGGTGGATGTGACGCATGCCACTCATCCGGATACCGCGGCAGAATAGGGCTTTTCGAGATCATGCCCATGGATGATGAACTTACGCGCGCGTTCCTCGCACAGTCGCCGTCAGAGGAGCTTCGTGAGATCGCCCTGTCCAATGGGATGCGTTCTCTCCGAGATGACGCGTTGGACAAGGTCGCAGCGGGAATCACTGGTCTAGAAGAGGTCAACCGGGTGGTGAGCTAGATGTCGCGTGACCCTCGGGCCATCGTTCTCGTGCTCGACAGTGTGGGTGCAGGCGAGATGCCTGACGCCGACGAGTACGGCGATGCCGGAAGCAACACGCTCGGCAACACATCTCGAGCCGCTGGTGGCATCGGCATGCCCAAACTGGGTGCGATGGGCCTCGGTAACATCACGGATATCCAGGGAGTAGCCGGGACTGACGTTCCCACCGCTTCATGGGGCAAGAACATGGAGTTCTCGGCAGGCAAGGATACGACGACCGGGCATTGGGAAATGATGGGGCTTCATCTGACCGCGGCGTTTCCCACATACCCCGACGGATTCCCGCCCGAAGTCATGGATCGCTTCACGGAACTCACAGGCTTGGGCTGGCTCGGCAACTATGCAGCAAGCGGGACTGTGATCATCCAGGACCTGGGCGACGAGCATGTGGCGACAGGCAAACCCATCATCTACACGAGCGCTGATTCCGTTTTTCAGATCGCCGCTCATGAGGACGTCATACCGATAGATGAACTCTATCGTCTTTGTGCGATCGCCCGTGAGAAGGTATGCGTTGGCGACCACGCCGTTGGTCGTATCATCGCTCGACCGTTCGTAGGCCCGGACGAGAGCGGCAACTATGTCCGTACTCACAGACGACGTGACTTCGCTGTCGCACCTTTTGAGCCCACCGTGCTGGATCGCCTTCTGGAGAGCGGCGTGACGAGCTATGGGATCGGCAAGATCGGCGAGATATTCGCGTGGCGCGGCATATGCGAGTCTCCTCATTCAGAGAACAACATGCATGGCTTCGACAACCTGGTGAAGCGCGTGCGCGATGAATCGGACAACGGTTTCGTCTTTGCCAATCTGGTGGACTTCGACATGATCTGGGGTCATCGCAATAACGTCGAGGGATACGCTCGTGGCCTGGAGGAAGTGGATGCTCGTATCCCCGAGCTTCTCGACGCCATGATTCCGGGTGACTTGTTCATCTTGACGGCTGATCACGGTTGCGATCCGACCATGCCTTCCACGGACCACACTCGCGAGTACACGCCTCTGATCGCTCACTTGAAGGACATGGACCATGGTGTGCCGCTTGGGACGCGCGAGAGTTTCTCTGATATCGGAGAGACCGTTCTCGACTTCTACGGGATTCCCGGCGCGTGCGGCCGGGGCATATCCTTCCTTGCGGAGGTGCGACGAGGGTGAGCGACCTGACGTTCGAGGAACTGATCGAGATCAAGCGAGACTCCGGTGCACACACGGCTGCGCAGATCGACCGAATAGTCCTAGGCTACTCATCGGGCGAGATGCCCGAGTATCAGATGTCAGCATGGCTCATGGCCGCATTTCTCAACGGTCTCAATGCTGATGAGACCGTCTGGCTCACCGATGCCATGGTTCGTTCCGGGGAGATCATCGACCTCAGTTCCATCCCCGGCATCAAGGTCGACAAGCATTCGACCGGAGGTGTGGCGGACACAACGACTCTGGTCCTGGCTCCACTGGTGGCGGCTTGCGGCGTGCCGGTGGCCAAGATGAGCGGTCGAGGACTCGGCCATACTGGTGGCACGCTCGACAAGCTCGAGTCGATTCCCGGGTTCCGCATTCAACTCGAGCCCGAGGAGTTCCTGGCGCAGGTGCGCGATGTCGGTGTCGCTGTCATGGCGCAGTCGCCGGACATAGACCCCGCAGACAAGAAGATGTACGCGCTGCGAGACGTAACAGCGACCGTTCCCAGCATACCTCTCATAGTCGGCTCGATAATCTCCAAGAAGGTCGCAGGCGGAGCGGATGCTATCGTTCTCGACGTGAAGGTCGGCTCTGGTGCGTTCATGAAGACCGAGGAGCAGGCGCGCGAACTGGCACGTGAGCTGACTCGCGTCGGCCGGGCTCTTGGTCGTGAAGTCGTGTGTCTCATGAGTGATATGGATC
>JAQIBK010000167.1 GCA_027859125.1 Actinomycetota bacterium
CCATGGTACTCGTCGGCAAGTGTTCATGTTCCATCATGTGTGTGAGGCGCTTCAACGAAGGGCATGTGTGGGCCCGGGGGCGTGACTTGCTCAGTTCTGATTCTCGTTGTAGCATGCACATATGAGCACTCGTGCATATGAAAGGCCTACAATGAGACCAGCCTCCGCACACTGCCAGATTGACTCTGTCGACTCTGCCGCTGTTGATCGTGCAGTCGGGGTCGTTCCCGATGAAGCACGCCTCAAGGCGATCGCGGACATTTTCTCAGCTCTTGGTGATCCGACGCGTTTGCGCATTCTGATCGCCCTGTCATGTGAGAGACTCTGCGTTTGCGACCTCGCCGCAGTGACCGGTGTGAGTCAGTCGGGAGTCAGCCACCAACTCAGGGTGTTGCGCGACCTCGATTTGGTGGCCTTTGAACGCATGGGCAAACGTGCCGTGTACCGTTTGGCCGACGAACACGTGGGCATCCTTCTGTCTCAAGGAGCCGATCACGCCGAGGAGCGGTTCGGAGGTGACGGGCGATGACTGACGACGTCGTGCGCATACCGGTGAACATACCATCTCCCGAGCACTGTTCGGTGTGCACCTCCCGTCTCCGAGAGGCCGTCGACGCTTTGCCGGGAGTTGGCTCTGTCGATGTCGATCCTGCACTGTCGCTGTTGACGGTGTCGATCGACAAAGGCGGTCCGGCCGCCGACGAGCTTGCGGCCCAGGTCGAGCGATTGGGCTTTGATATTGCCCAGAGCGTTGGACATGCATCGTGGCGTTTGACGGGCCTTGACTGTCCTGATTGTGCACGCACGGTGGCTGTCTCGATCGAGCGCATCGATCACGTGTGGTCTGCGGCACTCAACTTCGCCAGTGGAACTCTCTACGTGGAGTACGACAGCACGATGGATCCGCGATCCGAGATCGTGGACATGGTCGGTCGAATGGATTATGGGATCGAGTCCGTTGGCGACACAACCGGGCGCCCAATTGCGGAGTTTCGTCTTTCTGGCATCGACTGCCCAGACTGTGCATCCAAACTGCAGGTCCGCGTCAATTCTCTGGACGGTGTGGGTGCGGCCACACTCGATTTCAACACCGCCAAACTGCGTGTAGGTTACGAGCCGAGTCACACGTCGATCGAGACATTGCGCGCAGCTATAGAGGCGGCTGGATACACCGTCGAGTCGGTCCAGGGAGAACCCGAGCGAGATATCGCTCCGAAGTCGTGGTGGCGAGCGAACCGTACAGAGGCGTCGACTGCGATGAGTGGGGCTCTTATCGCCCTGGGTCTGCTGCTCGGGCAGTTCGAGGTGCTCTCCACCTTTGCATTCGCGTTGGCAATCGCCGTCGGGGGAGCTGTTGTCGCCAGGCGCGCTGTCGCCTCCGCGCGCGTTCACAGTCTGGATATGAACGTCCTCATGACCATCGCTGTGATCGGTGCGGCTGGAATCGGGGAATGGCTCGAGGGGGCCATGGTGGTCTTCCTGTTCTCTGTCGGTGGGCTGTTGGAGTCTCGCAGCTTGGCTAGGACGCGCAGCTCCATTCGCGATCTCATGGATCTCACACCGGCCCTGACTCGCGTCATCCGCGACGGCAACGAGTTCGAGCTCCCGCCGAGCGAAGTCAGGATGGGAGACACGGTGGTCGTCCGTCCCGGCGGACGCATTCCTCTCGACGGTGAGGTGCTGAGTGGTTCCTCGGCGGTGGACGAGGCGCCTATCACTGGCGAGTCCTTCCCGGTGGACAAGGTCGTTGGGGATGCTGTGTACGCCGGCACGCTGAACACCAACGGTGTTCTCGAAGTGCGCGTGAGTTCGCTGAGCGGTGACTCGACCCTGGCTCGCGTCATCCATCTGGTCGAGGAGGCCCAGGCGCAGCAGGCTCCTTTCCAGCGCATGGTGGACAGGTTCACCCGCTACTACACGCCTGCAGTCGTGGTGCTGGCCATTCTGATCTCCACCATACCTCCGGTCCTGACCTCTGTGACCGCCATGGATCTGGGTGGTTTTGGCGACTGGTTCTATCGGGCGCTCGTTCTTCTTGTGGTCAGCTGTCCCTGCGCTCTGGTGATCTCCACACCGGTTGCCGTGGTCAGCGCGATCACCCGGGCCACTCACGATGGCGTTCTCATCAAAGGGGGAGCGTTCCTTGAGCTGGCACCTCAGATCCGCGCTATCGCATTCGACAAGACAGGCACGCTCACACGTGGATGCCCAGAGGTCGCCGACATGGTCGCCATCAGTGCGCCGGATTCCGAGCGTGTACTCGAGGTGGCCGCAGCGCTCGAGCGACACTCCGGACATCCGCTCGCAGGAGCGGTCATGAGGGCCGTTGGCGAAACGGCCGTGATTGCGGCGACCGATGTGCGCGCGATCGCTGGTCGCGGAGTGACTGGCACGATCGACGGGAAAGTCTTCGCCGTCGGAAACGCCCGATTCATGCAGGAGGGATTCGCTCTCTCCGACCACGTGGAATCGGAGATCGAGCGGCTCGAGAACGATGGTCGGACAGTCCTTGTGGTCGTCGATATCGATGGTCGTGAGGTGCTGGGCCTCATCGGCGTGTCCGATGCAGTGCGTTCTAACGCGGCGGAGATCGTTCGGACACTTCGGGAATCAGGGGTCGGGCACCTGGTGATGCTGACCGGGGACAACGATCGCACCGCGCAGGCGATCGCGCGTCAGGTCGGGCTGACCGAGTATCGGGCACGGCTGCTACCAGAGGACAAGACCGATGCTATCCGTGAGCTGAAGGAGCGCTACGGGCGGGTCGCAATGGTGGGTGACGGCATCAACGACGCACCGGCGCTGGCTAGTGCTGATGTCGGCATCGCAATGGGTGCTGCCGGAGCGGATACCGCTCTGGAAACCGCCGACGTCGCGTTGCTGGGTGATGACCTGCGCGCGATTCCCGCATTCTTGGCACTTGGCAGGCGTACTGTCGCCAACATTCGGCAGAACGTATGGGTTTCGATCGTCGTCAAACTCGCGGTGCTCATCGCGGCGGTCTTGGGCTTCGCTCCGCTCTGGCTAGCCGTGTTCGCTGACACCGGTGTCGCGCTTCTGGTCATTTTGAACGCGCTGAGGTTGCTTCGCGCAGCCCGCTGATTCTGTTACGGTATTCACTATCTTCCTGAGACATAGGCCCGGAGGCGACATGGATACAGATTCAGTCATGCGGGAGTTCACGAAGCTCCGCACAGAGCATACGCACGATCGAGACTCCGCGAACAACTACGGCTGCTTCAACGTGGAGGCTTGCCGCAACAGCAACTTCACCTACAACTCACGTGGTTGCATCTCCTGTCACAACTCGGACAGCCTGATGGAGTGTGTTCAGTGCGTCGACTGCACGCACTGCGCTTACTGCGTGGGCCTCAACGGCGCGAAGTACCACATTCTCAACAAGGAGCATACTCCTGAGGATTACTACAAGATCCTCGAGGGCCTGGGCATCGACCCCGAGGTCAGCGCTTTCTAGGAATGAACCCGGGTTGATCGCTGTGAGGGGGGTCAGGTGGAGAATCAGATTGACCCGAACGAGGCTACTGATAGTGGCGTTGAGGCACCCGGAGCGCGCACTGACGTCTCAGAGAGACTCGATGACCTGAACGATGAGGTCTCCGAGCTGCGTGGTCGCTTGGCGACTCTGCAGGCTTCTTTCGATGCCCTGCTCGGAGGGGACTCGGACATCGGGTGAGGGTTGGTGGAGGTCCAGGCTTCTACAACGTCCTACGTCTCAAGTACCTCGTTCAAGCTGCCGGATCTATAACCTTCCAGATCCTGTGCAACGAAAGAGAATCCTGCGCCCTTTATCGCGTCGGCGACGGCAGCACGCATATTCCAGGCGCGATTCATCTCTGAAGGCTCTACCTCGAGTCGAGCCACATTCCCGTGCGAGCGCACTCGGAACTGACGTAGTCCCATGCGACGGAGCTCGGCCTCCGCGTTGGCGACCTGGTGCAGACCTTCCTCAGTGATCTCCTCGCCGTAGGGGAATCGCGAAGCCAGGCATGCCATCGAGGGCTTGTCCCAGTTGGGAAGTCCCAGCATCTCCGCCACCTCGCGGATGTCCTGCTTGGTGAAGCCGGCGTCCTCCAAGGGTCGAATCACGCCGATCTCAGTTGCGGCACGGCGTCCGGGGCGGTGGTCACCAAGGTCATCGACGTTGCTACCGTCGGCCAGATAGGTGTATCCGCGATTCGTGGCCAGCGTGCGCAACAAACCGAACAGTTCGATCTTGCAGTGGTAGCAGCGATCGGTCGAGTTCTCGCGGAACATGGGGTCAACGAGCTCGTTGGTCTCGACCTCGACTAGACGAAGGCCAAGTTCACGTGCGGTCTCCCTGGCGTCCTCGACCTCGCTTGTGGGGTAGGTGTCCGAGGTGGCAAGTGCGCAGAGGCATCGATCACCGAGCACGACATGAGCGGCGAACGCCAGAAGAGTGGAGTCGACCCCTCCGCTGTATGCGACCAGCATTCTGTCATACTTCCCTATGAGGGACAGTAGATTCTCATATTTTTTTGCTGGCATCGAGCAACGTTCCCCCTTTTGACTGACCGAACAATCAATATACACCCAGCGATTCGGTTCCGGGTGTGAGTTGTTTCGATAAAGCGAACAGCGGCATCAAATGGCCGAAGAGCGGCAGTCATCCGGCTGAGCGGCGACTCCATCACGAAATCGTATGCAATATATGGCAGGTGAGGGACAATACAATACAGTGGCCCTCGAGTGTCGCGGCCGCTGGGGAACCGATCGCCAAGGGGAGGACTCTTCATGACAGAGGATCGTATCGGCACAGGTTTTGAACATCTCGCAGATGAGGAACGGGTTATTGCTCCACCCACTTGGTTCTCGGATGCTGCGGCGATTCCGACGATGGAGGCGTACCAGGATCTCTACGACCGTTCGATCGATGATCCGGACGCGTTCTGGGGAGAGCAGGCGACGGAGCACCTCACCTGGATGAAGCCTTTTGAAGAGGTGCGTTCCGGGGGCTTCGAAGATCTTGACATGAAATGGTTCGTCGGTGGGAAACTCAACGTTTCCGCGAACTGTCTCGATCGACATCTCGGCACATGGCGCAGGAACAAGGCCGCATTGATCTGGGAGGGCGACGACGGTTCGAGCCGGACGTTCACCTACCAGCAGCTTCACTACGAGGTCAGCCGATTCGCCAACGTGCTCAAGAAGAAGGGTATCGAGCGAGGCGATCGCGTCGCGCTCTATCTGCCCATGATCCCTGAGCTGGCCATCGCGATGCTGGCTTGCACGCGGATCGGAGCCATCCACTCAGTCATATTCGGTGGGTTCTCGGCGAGCGCTCTTCGTGGGCGCATTCAGGATTGCGCGGCCAAGATGTTGATCACTGCCGATGAAGGCGTGCGTGGCGGGCGCAAAGTGGCGCTCAAATTCGCAGCCGATGAGGCCCTGTTCGAGTGCCCGACGATCGAGTCGTGCATCGTGGTCAGACGTGGCGCAGGAGATGTCGACATGGAGCCGGGGCGCGACACGTGGTGGCACAACGAGGTCACTGCGCCGGAAGTGCGCAAGCCGAGCGAGCCCGAGGCGATGGACGCAGAGGATCCGCTCTTCATCCTGTACACGTCGGGGTCCACCGGCAAGCCCAAGGGCGTGCTGCATACGACCGCCGGCTACCTTCTGTACTCCATGCTCACTTTCAAGGACGTGTTCGACTATCGTGATGAGGACGTCTACTGGTGTACTGCCGATCTCGGCTGGATCACCGGTCACTCGTACATCGTGTACGGCCCGTTGGCAGCTGGCGCGACGACGCTCATGTTCGAGGGTGTTCCCACCTACCCTGACCCCGGTCGCTTCTGGCAGGTGGTCGAGAAGTACGCCGTGAACACGTTCTACACCGCTCCAACAGCCATTCGTTCGCTCATGCGTCACGGCGAGGGATGGCCGACCAGGTATGACCTATCCAGCCTTCGTCTCCTGGGCACGGTCGGTGAGCCGATCAACCCCGAGGTCTGGATGTGGTATCGACGTGTGATCGGTCGAGATGAGCTGCCCATCGTGGACACGTACTGGCAGACCGAGAACGGTGGACATCTGATAACCTCGCTTCCTGGTGCAGTCCCGATGAAGCCCGGGTCGGCCACACTGCCTTTTCCTGGAATCGTCCCACGCGTTCTGCGCGAGGATGGCAGTGTGGCTGACGTGAACGAGGGCGGCTACTTGGTCATAGAGCGTCCTTGGCCGGGAGTGCTGCGCGGCACGTGGGGAGATCCAGAGCACAAACGGATGCGCGAGGTCTATTTCGAACGCTTTCCGGGTCGCTACTTCACCGGTGACGGTGCCCGCAAAGATGCCGACGGGTACTTCTGGTTGCTGGGCAGAGTCGATGACGTCATCAATGTGTCCGGGCACAGGATCGGCACGGCTGAGGTCGAGAGTGCGCTTGTGAGTCACGATGCGGTGAGTGAGGCGGCTGTTGTCGGCTATCCGCATCCGGTGAAGGGCGAGGCGATTCATGCTTACGCCGTTCTGCGTGACGGTGAGTATGGCAGCGAGGACCTGGGCAAGATCCTTCAGGGCCATGTGCGCAAAGTGATCGGTCCGATCGCCAAGCCTGACTTCATCCAGTTCGTACGCGAGCTGCCCAAGACTCGTTCCGGCAAGATCATGCGGCGAATCCTGCGCAAGATCGCCGCGGGGGAGACATCGATGGAGGCCTTCGGTGATCTGAGTACTCTGTCCGACCCCAAGGTCGTGAAGGAGCTGTTGGCTGGCGGAAAGAAGCACTAGTCGGAAGTGGGTTGTTCTCCTGTGCGGCCGCGAGGTCTAGGCCGTCGGTGGTTCAGCCTTGGGGTCCCACAGGACCTCGGTCGATCCTGCAATGACGTTGGCGTATCGCGCCGCCATGAAGAGCAGGTCGCTCAGGCGATTCACGAATGCGAGTATCTGAGGATCGACTGACTCTGTCGCTTCCAGCGTGAGGATATCGCGTTCTGCTCGGCGTGCGACAGTGCGGGCCACGTGGAGCCTTGCTGCAGTCTCGCAGCCCCCGGGCAGAATGAAGCCCGGGAAGTCGCCGGTTCTGATCGTCATCACGTCGATCCACCGTTCGAGCGCTGCCACATCGGCGCTGGTGACCCCCGGGGTGTTCGTCGCTCCCTGCACTGGCGTGGCAAGGTTGCTGGAGCAGTTGAAGAGACGCTGCTGGGCGAACTCCAGTGCGTCACCCAACAGGCGGTTCTCAATATCGGGTGTGCCCAGGCTGACGAGAGCAAGTCCCAATTGCGAACTCAACTCGTCGACGGTGCCGTACGCGATCACGCGCGGACAGTCCTTTCGAACCCGTGTGCCGCCGACGAGCGATGTCTCGCCACTGTCTCCTCGGCGTGTGTAGATATCCCCAGCCATGTTCCTGATGTTAGCGCATCTCGCGGGTCAACTGACAACAACGTCCATGGGAACTACACCTAGTCGATCATCTGTCTCTCCCTCGTCGAGTCTCCGCTACTGCTGCCGGTTCAAGGGTGCTCACTTGGTTCCCATACCGAGTACGGATGCTCGTCAGTATTCACATGAAGGTACGCAATCAATGCTTGCAGTGTGTTTCTGTGGTCTTGCGGCCATGAGTCGGCGGGATGTTGCATTGGGAGAGTGACATACGAACATATGTTCGTGTAGCATGCGGGGGGTACAATGCAGTTTCAGTTGAAATCGCTGTGAGCCATGATTGGAAGGTACGCTCCGTGTCCCATGACTTCATCTCAATACGCGGTGCCCGAGAGCACAATCTCAAGGGCCTCGATCTGGATATCCCGCGCGAGCAACTCGTGGTCATCACGGGACTCTCTGGTTCCGGAAAGTCATCACTGGCCTTCGACACGATCTACGC
>JAQIBK010000077.1 GCA_027859125.1 Actinomycetota bacterium
GCATTGAGCTGACTATTCTCGACAATGCCGACGAGCTTCAGGCGCAGGTCGAGGCGAACGATCTGGATGCGGGGCTCGTGCTCCCGGCTGGGATCGATGAAGCGATCCAGAACGGCGAAAGGCCGCCGCTGCAGTTCTTCATCGGCGGTGAGAGCTTGGCGTCGAACCGGATCATCCTGAGCGTCACGACGCTGGACGTGATCCGTGAGGTCGAGGGGAGCACGGCGCCGATCGATGTGGAGATCACGAGCTTCGGCGAAGAGGGTCTGCCGATATCGGTTCGTCTCGTGCCTGTGATCATGTTCTACGCACTGGTCATGGCTGGCATATTCGTGCCGGGCTCCAGCTTGGTCGAGGAGAAGGAGAATGGCACGCTCATGGCGATACTGGTATCTCCCGTCAAGGCGAGCGAGGTCCTGGTGGCCAAATGGTCGCTTGGAGTGATCCTTGCCACAGTCATGTCGATTGTGACGTTGTTGCTCAACAACGCCATGGGTTCTCGCCCGTTGGAGGTGTTCGTCGTCGTGCTGCTCGCGGCTGCGCTCACTTCGGTGATCGGTTTGCTTGTTGGCGTGGTGTCAAAGAACTCGACCATGTTGTTCGGTCTGATCAAGGGCACGGGCCTCTTCTTGTTTGCGCCGGTCATTTTCTACATATGGCCGGACCTGCCGCAGTGGATCGCCAAGATATTCCCCTTGTACTGGATCATCGAGCCTGTTTGGCAGGTCTCAGTCATGGGTGAATCGATTTCGACCGTGTGGTTCGAGATGGGTGTGGCCCTGGCGATCACGGTCGTCCTCATCCCAGTGGTGATCAAGCTGGCCAGAAGAATGCAGTCGCAGATGGCTGCGGGCTAGTTGCGCCGATATCTGTTGATTCAAATGAGCAGACACATGACGTGTTCGGAGGGCGGGGCTTCGGCTCCGCCCTGCTACTACTGGGCTGGTGGTCGTCACCCAACAACCTCGGCACCGGATGTGCTACGCATTAAAGGCGCCTGATAGTATGGGCGGGCCAGCACATACCGTTTTCCGGGAGGCATCATGTCATTCATTCGTTCTCGCGCGCGGGCCGCAGGCCTCGCTGTGATAGCCTTCGTCGGCGTTGTCGTGGCCGTCCTCGTGTTCTCGTTGCCTCCGGATGTCCAGCTTGGGACAACGCTGCGACTCGTGATCTATCACGGGGCACAGACGTGGGTGAACATGGCGATCTTCACGTTCGCGGCCCTGGCTGCTGTCACGTATCTCATCTCTCGCAACGCAACCGCCTACAAGTGGGCGACAGGATTCCGTTATGTCGCCGTGCCCCTGTGGATACTGAACACCGCACTCGGTCTCGTATCGTCCAAGGTCGCGTGGGGTTCGATCAACATGGAGGAGCCACGCCTGCAGGCCACTTTCTACCTGTTGCTCGGCGCCGGCCTGCTCCTGGCTGTTGATTTCGGGTTCGACAAGCCGCTGCTGACCGCGCTGGCCGACGTTGCGATGGCAGGCGCGCTCTGGTTCCTGATACTGGGCGCGCAGAACTTCGTGCACCCCGACAGCCCGGTGATGAACTCGGGTTGGGAGATCAAAGGACCGTTCTTCGGCATCGTTGGCGGGATCATGGTAATGGCACTTCTGGCGTCATGGCTCGTGGCCACGCACAAGCCCGCCGAGGAGATCGTCTAGAGCGCGCGACCCACCGCGATACCTGCAGCCGCTGCGACCAGACCCAGAGCGAGCGAGCCGAAGGCGTTGGCTGCCGCGTGCATCATTGCACCCTCTCGGAGAAGCTCGATGGTCTCGAAGGAGAACGTCGAGAACGTGGTGTAGCCGCCCAACAGGCCCACGCCAAGGAACATCCTCCAGTTATGGCTTAGCGCAATGCGTCCTCCGCCGGCTGTCATGAGCAGCCCGAGCAGGAACGCCCCGCTCACGTTGGCTGCGAGCGTGTGCCAAGGGAAATCACCCAGTGTGCGCGTGCCGATCGCCTGTCCCAGCAGATAACGCAGCGAAGCGCCGATGGCACCTCCGGAAGCGACCGCGAGAAGGTTCATGTTCACCAGACCTCCGCCATCGAGGGAGAGGTCGATCTGGGTATCAGACTCAGGGCATCGGTGCTGCAGGCAGAGCGACATGTGCCGCACCCGTAGCAGTCCTTCAGGTCCACGGAAAGGCGCTCTTCCTTGAGATTGAATGTGAGAGCCCCGAACGGGCACTTGCGTGCGCAGGCTCCGCAGCTCGTGCAGGAGGCCTCATCGAACTCGATGATGTTCTCGCCACGCCACATGGTCTTGAGGTCGTGAGTCACTGTTGTCGCCATCGCCATGCAGCCGCTCTCAACGTTGCAGTTGCAGATCGCTGCGATCATAGGCGACATGAATGTCCACACGGAGTGCATGAGACCCTCGCGCTCGCATTGGCACAGCACCTGGAGGGTCTCCTCTTTCGTGAGGCTCTGGAATGCGCCTGTGTCCGGACCGGATTCATAGCCGGCGAAGGCCTCTTTGAGGGTATCGTCCACGGGACCCACGGTCACGGCGAGGCAGTATCCGTTGTCCGGCGAGCCGGCCGATGTGCGGCACACGCAGGGGAGTCGTACGACGGACGTGGCGAACTCCAGGATATGCTCGCACTCCTCGATGGGCACCGGCTGCCCCCAGTGATGCTTCTGCAGTCTGCTGGTCAGCTGCTTCTTGACGATCGATGCCAGCGGTGTCGGAACGTGATCAAGAATTCGCAGAGCGCGAAGCCGGCCGGGCTGCTTCTCGCTGAACCCCTGCACGAAGTCGATCATGTAGTCGCGGCGTTCCAGATCACTCTCAAGGTCGGCAATGTAGTTCTCGGCCTGAAGGTACCAGGCCTTGCCATCACCGTGCTGAACGCAGAATTGGCACATGGGGTCTCCCGAGCGGTAGAGCGTGCAACCGTGAGGCTCACTTTAGCAGGGCCGGGGCTGTCCGTCGCACGGAACACCGTCCGTTCATCGGCTCATCTGCGACCGCCTGTCGTTCGATTCGGATTCTGACTGTCACACGATGCGGATTTCGGCGTATCATGCGTGCCAACTGAATACGCGCCGTCCGGTGCCCAACGCAAGGCATCGGGAGAATAGGGAAGCCGGTGAGATTCCGGCACGGACCCGCCACTGTGATGTGAGGCAGCCAAGCCTCAATAAGTCAGGAGACCTGCCGGACGGTTAGCGACGCGGCCTTCGTGGTACGAGGCTTGATCGCGATACTGCCATATTCAGGCAGTGTCCCAGGATTCTCGCCAAGCGACTCGAAGACCCCCGCAGCTTTCCTGCATGGGGTCTTTTTGTGTGCTTGACGGGGCCGCGCTACGAGAAAGGAGGCGGCCCCGTAGTCACGCGCACGACAGAGAATGTGGAAAAGGACCTATGACGGAGGTACTCATGCAGTTCAGAAAGTTGACCGCCATCGCCTTCATGATCGCGCTGGCGCTCGTTCTACTCGTCGGCTGTTCGTCGGCCGATGAAGGCACGTCCGACGAGTCCATCTCCGAAGCCGCAGAGAGCGAGGCCGCATCCGCGGCAGAGGCCGTGTTCCCCGTGACGGTGACAGACGACGCCGGTCGTGAGGTCACCATTGAGTCCGAGCCTCGGCGTATCGTGTCGCTTGCGCCCGCCAACACCGAGATAGTGGCCGCTCTGGGCTTGATCGATCGTCTCGTCGGCGTCACGACCTACGACGACTACCCGCCTGAGGTCGCCGACATCGAGAAGATCGGCGACTTCATCACTCCGAACCTGGAGGCGATAGCGGCCGCGCAGCCGGATCTCGTGCTTGCAACCACAGGAGTCCAAGCCGATGTCGTACAACAGCTTGAGGCGCTGGGTGCTGTCGTCATCGCGATAGACCCCCAGACGCTCGAGTCGGTGAGCAACGCCATCATGATCGTGGGGCAGGCGACCGGCGCCGTGGATGAAGCGAGTGAAACGGTCGAGGGGATGCACGTCGCGATCGAGGCTGTGGTCGCCGCAGTGTCCACAGAGGAGCCGGTCCCTTGCTTCCTGGAGATCGCTCAGGACCCGTTGTTCACAGTGGGGGATGGCACTTTGCTCGGCGATCTCATCACTGTCGCCGGTGGTCAGAATGTGGTGACCCAGTCCGGTTACGTGGGCTACTCCCTCGAGCAGCTGATCACCGATGATCCTGATGTCTACATGGCGACGCTCGGTTCCATGAGCGATCCTGCGGATCTTGCCGCTCGTCCCGGCTTCGACGGGTTGAGCGCTGTCACGGAATCACGCGTCTACGTGCTCGACGACAATCTCGTGAGCCGTCCCGGACCTCGTATCGTCGAGGGTCTTCGTCAGATCGCCGAGGCGCTGCACCCGGACGTATTCTAGGAGCATCGATGGTCACCCAGTCCCGCGCCCGCTCAGTCACCGTGATCACCGTGCTATTCGCGGTGCTATTCGTGGCGTTCGTGGCGGGCGTGGGGTTGGGCGCCGTGACGGTCGGACCGGCCGAGGTCTTCTCGGCGATCGGGAGAGCACTTCGAGGCCAGCCCGGTCCCGTGTCCGATGCCGTCATCATCGACCTTCGACTGCCAAGGGTTCTGTTGGCCGCACTCGTGGGGGCCTCGCTGGCCAGCGCAGGTGTTCTGTATCAGGCGCTGTTTCGGAATCCGCTGGCCGACCCGTATATCCTTGGCGTGTCATCCGGAGCGGGTCTGGGCGCGATCATCGCTATCGTCTCCACCACCACTGCGACGGGACTTCGCTATGGCCTGGTCCCGGCCGGCGCATTCGCAGGTGCCCTCGCGACCATCCTCGTCGTTGTGCGACTCGCATCACGGCGCGGGCGCATCGAGACGACGTCGCTGCTGCTCGCCGGCGTCGCGATCTCCTACATCCTCGCTGCGCTCACATCCTTCATCATGGTGCTGTTTCGTCAGTCCATGGCGTCGGTGGTCTTCTGGATGATGGGCGGTCTGACAAGCGCTTCATGGCGCTATGTCGGCATGATCGCGCCCATGTTCGTGATCGGAGTCGCTCTTCCGCTGCTCTACACCCGTCAGCTGAACATCATGTTGCTCGGCGATGAGAGAGCCGGGCAGCTGGGCGTTCCAGTGGAGCGCTTCAAGCTGATCACACTCACGTTCGCCTCATTGTTGGTCGCTGCCGCGGTCTCCGTGTCGGGATTGATCGGCTTCGTCGGCCTGATGACCCCGCATATCGTGCGGCTCATTCTTGGACCGGATCACCGGCTGCTTCTGCCCGCGTCCACCCTTGCCGGAGCGTCGATCATGATCTTTGCAGACCTTCTGGCCAGGACTGCACTCGCGCCGATAGAAGTGCCGGTGGGCATCGTGACGGCCCTTCTGGGCGGGCCGTTCTTCATCTGGCTTCTGATCCGTCGGGAGGGGGTGAGGTGATGCTCACATTCCAAG
>JAQIBK010000025.1 GCA_027859125.1 Actinomycetota bacterium
CGCACGGGCAGTGCGCCCAACGCGATGTACATAATCTTCGGGCGTGCCAGGCATGTCGTAGTTGATGACGTGGCTGATGTTGTCCACATCGATGCCGCGTGATGCAACATCGGTCGCAACGAGCACGCGAGTGGCGCCGCGCTTGAATCCGTCGAGCGCGCGCTGGCGCTGAGGCTGGCTGCGACCGCCGTGGATCGCCGCCGCGTGAATGCCCTGACGCTCGAGCTGCTTCTTGACGCGATCGGCGCGATGCTTGGTCCGCGTGAACACGAGCACACGATCGTGATCATCCCGCCTGAGCATCTGAACCAAGAGATCCGTCTTCTGCCCCTGATCGACAGGGTAGATCGCCTGTTCGATGCGCGAGACCGGAGTGGTCGTGGGAGCAGTGTCGATGCGCACCGGGTCGGTGAGGGTGGACTCGACGATCTTGAGAACCTGGGGCGACATGGTCGCCGAGAAGAGCAGGTTCTGTCGCTTCGAGGGTATGAGCGAGATGATTCGCTTCACGTCGGGCCAGAAACCCATGTCGAGCATGCGATCCGCCTCGTCCAGGATCAGGACGTCAACGGTCGCCAGATCCACAACACCACGAGCATGCAGGTCGAGCAGACGGCCGGGACACGCTACCAAGACCTCTACGCCTCTGCGAAGACGGGAGATCTGCGGCGTATAGCCGACGCCTCCGTGAACAACGGCACTGCGATGGCCGCTGAAGCGAGCTGCTTTGCGAGTGACCTCATCGATCTGAACTGCGAGTTCACGTGTGGGAGTGACCACGAGGGCACGAATGCCGCTACGAGTGGGGATGCGGCTGAGAGTCGGCAGCATGAATGCGGCCGTCTTGCCGGTGCCCGTCTGAGCGCAGCCAACAACATCGCGACTGGCGAGAACATGAGGAATCGCTTTGGCCTGGATGTCGGTAGGGCTGGTATAGCCCATTGCCTCCACGCCGCGAAGAACCCGCGGCTCGAGGCCGAGTGTATCGAAAGACATATGGTTTTCTCCTGTACTGTGCGCCATGTCGGGCCGCACTGCGTTGTAGACGCAGTTGATCCGAGTAGCAGCTTCGAAGCAGCACAGGACAACCAAGTCTCGTTTGGGAATTCACGGTAGTCTAGCAGGTTTCGTGCCCAACTGATACACGCACCCTCATCCAACGATTTCTGTGGAACGCAAGCGGGACAGTCCCGAAGGACCGTCCCGCTGTCAGATCCCATAGGATCTTGCAGACTAGATCTTGTTGACGTTGGACGCCTGAAGCTTGTCGTTCTGGCCAGTTGTGACCTCGAACGAAACAGCCTGACCCTCGTCGAGAGTCTTGAAGCCGTCGCCCTGGATCTCACTGAAATGAACAAAGACGTCTTCGCCGTCCTCCGGCGTGATGAAGCCGTAGCCCTTGTCCGGGTTGAACCACTTGACTGTTCCTTCTGCCATGCAAATCCATCCTCTCGCCCCGTGGGGCAAAACCCGTGCGACGCACCCGCCCCACTGCTTCCGACGCATTTCACGTCGGGCACAAAACACGAGAGTGGTCACGCCGCTAACTTGTGGGTCACTCGTTGACCCACATATAAGTGTACGCGAATCAAGTGCCTGTGTGAATCCGTCCCCTTGCAGACCCAAAGGCGGGGCGCGCCCGGGGGAGGGGCGCGCCCCGCAGGAGTCAGCTTCCGGGCACTAGGCTGGGGGGCAGCACTTCATCGCCCGGAGGCACAGGAGTCTCAGCTGATAACGCATCGTCGTGACCGTGGCCCCCTGTGAGAACGAGAGGCTTGAGGCCAAAGAAGTCGAGGGTACAGGGTATGTCCTCGGTTGCGGAAAGGTACACGTGAATCGTGGTCATGATAATGAATGCCCAGTTCAGGATGTAGTGGAGCGAACGCGCATACCAACCCGCGAGATCCACGCTTCCAACCAGGGAGCCGAGCCACCAGCCCACGATCCAATCACGTGGGCTGGTTCCAAAGAGCAGCGGGGTGGTCACCAACGAGAAACCAGTGATCGCCATGAGCACCATCATCACAAGGAAGAGCAGATAGCTCATCTTCTGCAGCACGTTGTACTTGGCGACATGCGGCTTCTTGTTGGAAAAGTATCCATAGTACGCCAGCACGCCGAGGGTGGAGGCCAGATCCTCACGGGTCACCGCGAATTCTCGCCAATCACGAGTCTTGGAATAGAAGGCATACCAAACTCGCGTCACAAGGATGATACACACAACGATCATCGCGAAGTAGTGCACGTAGCGCATCGCAACGCGTCCACCTTGGAAGTAGGGGAACCGGATATACATACCGGTGAACCCAAGGACGACCATCATGATCATGTGAGTGGCGTGTAGGAGTTTGGGGCCGACCGTGGGCGCATGGTCGTGCTCAGGCCACTTCTTCTCGATGAACTTCGTGCGGGCGCGTCCTTTGACGATCCCCATGAAGAAGTGAAATGCGAGAAATAGCAGAACCGCCCCGTAAAGGACGACGAATACAGTGTCCAACCATACGTTGAACTCAGTCATGCTCATATTGCCCCACCCCCCTGTATGTGATTCTGTAGTGCGCCGGTTGGTGCTGTCTCGGTATTCGACAGCTCAAAGGGTTTCCCTGCCAGTCAACGATCGAGTCATGAACTGGCAGAAGCGCCGTCCGACTCTGTCTCGAATACCTGCCGAATGCCGTCTCCCGGAACAACTGGACTCCAGGCCTATGGCGTGTAGCCTCCGGGCGCTCCGGTGGATACGTGTATCTCCACGACGGTGCTCATCGCACGATAGGCGTCGGGTGGTGGGTCCTGATAGAAGACGTCACCTGACGGAACACTGGTGTTCGATGTGCGGTATGAGATCTCAACTCCATAGCCCGCGGCCTTCAGAACCGCTACCGCGCTCGCCTGAGAAAGGCCCTGGACTGCGGGAACCTGAGGACCGTAGTCTTTAGTCTGAGGCACATACTCAGAGGTAGATGAGGGCTCAGAGTCCCGCGTGTCGTCGTCTGTATCCGAAACGGCCTGCGTGGTCGAAACGCTAGGATTCACTTGCGGTTTCTCAGATACAGAATTCCCCTCGCCGTCACCGAGAGCATAGACCAGGTCGATCTCATTTCCCTTGAGCATCCAGCGTCCTGGCTTCACGGACTGCTCCGCGATGGTGCCCGAGAACTCTGCGAGTTCTATCTCACTGATGACGCCCACGTCGAAGCCCGCACTTTCAATGGCAGAACTCGCGTCGGCTTTGGACATTCCGACCACATCAGGAACACGACCGAATTGAGTCAGCAGCCACCAAAAAAGGATCAGGAAGAGGATGAGAACGATGAACACGGCCCGTCGAGTCTGTCGCTGGTCTCCCATCGACTCCTGCCCGAGGTCGTCAACATCCGGCTCCATCGTGCCTCCTCTGATTCCAGACCATCCGCTATCTGAACAGTCATTAACTCGCTTCTGGCCATTCTCTCACAGAGTGAGTTGAACAGCTTCACTTATCACTCGACCGCGTCCCTGTGCACGGGGCATGTCATGCAGTGACAACCGCCGCGCCCCTTGCCCAACTCGCCGCCCTCGATCTCGATGACCTCGATGCCGGCCTTTCGAAGACTCGTGTTCGTGTTCGTGTTCTTTGAGTATCCGACGACGACCCCGGGCTCCAGCGCAACGACGTTGTTAGCGTCATCCCATTGTTCCCGCGCAGCCTGGAAAGTGTCGCCACCCGTAGGAATGACTCGCAGCTCCGGCACACCCAGAGCATTGCTCAGCGCCTGGAGCAGGCCGGGTTCCTCGGCGATCTCAAAGGTACCCTCTGCGTCGCCGGGGTAGATGCTGAACACGCTCATGCCCTCGATCACAGGCGGAAAGAGCGTGACCGCGTCGCGATCCACGAAGCTGAACACCGTGTCCAGGTGCATGTAGGCGCGGTCCTGAGACATTCGGCAGGCGATGATTCTATCGGCGGCATCCGACATGAACAGCGATCTTGCGAGTCGTTCCACCATTCGTCCGGTGGACCTCTCCCCCATGCCAACGAGCACCGTACGATTACCGATGGGCATGATGTCGCCACCTTCGAGTGACGCACCTTGCCCGAAATCCTCGACGGCGAAGCGTCCGGCATCGCCCTGGGGTGGATACCAGAAATCGAACTGGGCGCCTGCGAAGCGCGGGTGATAACGATAGACGGTCGAGAGATTGACGACCTCTAGCCGACGCGCGTTCCAGAAGAGTGGTGGCAGCACCACGCCGCCATAGATCCACGCGCTGGAATCGCGAGTGAATATCGTGTTGGGCAACGGTGGCAGCACGAGTGTGTCGGGGCCTGCCATCATGGCGCCAAGAGAGTGCCTGTTGAGCTCGCCAAGATCGTACTCACCGAGCTCGGACAGCACGAGCCCGGCCACGAGCACCTCGGCCAGCTGCGCCGATCCGAGTGCCAGCAGATGCGCTCTGAGTCCCGGAACCAGCGAGATGCCCACGGTGTGCGACGAGACCGCATGCTCCACGAGCTCGTTCCGGGCCTCTGCGGAACACTCGAGTGTCTCCGCTAGGATATTCTGCATGTAGAGGACCTCGACGTCTCGATCCCTCATGACCGCGACGAAGTCATCGTGCTCGCGCTGGGCCCGCTCGACCCACACTAGGTCGTCGAACAGGAAGCTCTCACGGTTCTGAGGGGTGAGCCTCTCGAGTGCGAGACCAGGGCGGTGCACCAGCACCGTTCGAAGTTTGCCTACTTCAGAGTGAACGCCCAGCTGCGGCATGCGAAGAGCCCCCTGTCGATGCGCATGTTCCAACAAGCCCATGTTAGCGCACCATACCGACAATGAACCGAGTTTCTCAGACGCGCGGTACCATGACCACGCCTTCCGAGAAGCGGCCCGGACAGTGGCCCAGACACAGGCCGCATCCGATGCATGCTTCTGGATCTATCCAGGGGAGCTCCACCGGCCCGTCGGCAAGATGCTCAGCTCCTGGCTGAAGGCGAGCGTCCACGATCGCTCCTGTCACCGGGCAGAACGGCGTGCAACGACTGCAGTGCCTCCCCGTGACCCATGACATGCACTCCTGGTCCCCGATGACGGCGACCAAGCGGTTCTCGTTCACAGGGATCGCGTCGGTGGGGCACGCAGCTCCGCAGGCGTTGCAGTTCTCAGTGCAGCGTCCGTCGACATGGTTAAGCCGAGGAGTGAACAGAGTGTCCGGCTCGAGGATCGCCGTGTTCGACTCGATCAAGCCATATGGGCACGCATCCGAACAGCGTCCGCATCGCACACATTCCTCAACGAGTGATGCCACCGTCGCCAAGGGAGGTAGTTCCCCTCCGACTGCGGCAAACGCTCGATCGGGAGAGACCGCCACCGCCGCTGCCATGGCCCCAGCAACGCCGACAACGCCCACGAACTCTCGACGTGAAGGGCCGACGCCCCCCTCCTGAACGGTGAGAGACTCGACCGGGAACGTCACCGCATCCGTGGGGCATACATCGCCGCACTCAAGGCACATCACGCATTCTGCGCTATCCATCGAGTATCCGTCGTCGGGAGAAACAGACTCCACCGGGCACGTCTTCGCACACTTTCTGCACGAGATGCAGGTGCCCTGATCCACTGTCGGACGCACGCGCGAGAACCGCGCGACGATCGCGAGCAATGCCCCGAGGGGACAAGCATAGCGACACCAGAAGCGGGAGCGAATAGCACCCAGTCCCATGATCACCGCAAAGAGTCCCAGTACCAGGATGCTCGGCCAGACCTGAGAGAACTCCGGAGCCGGCATCGCGATGTCGCGCGTCTGCACGAACGGCTCCACACCCACGATCAACGTCCGACCCATGATCGTGATCGGGTCGAGCCAGGCGAGCGCGAGAGTGCCGGCAGCCCCGCCGACGAGAATCGCCAGAAGAAACGCGTACTTGAGCCCCCGCAGCCAACGCTCTCCGGGAATCCGGATCTTCTTGCTGGTGGGAGGCACGACATCGAGCGCAGTGCCAAGCGGGCAGACCCAACCGCACCAGACACGACCCAGAACGAAAGTGACGGCCAATGTCACGAAAGTGCCGGATGCGAGCAACGGGAAGATCGTTCGAGTCGACACCATCGAAGCGAGTCCCACGAGTGGGTCGAAGATGAAGAAGGCGTTGGCAAGCTCCCAACTCGCCTGATTCAGGAAACCCAGTGACAACACGCCGAAGACGATGAACGAGCTGTACTGCACACCGCGTCGCCAGCGCTGTCGAGTCGAGAGCCGTTTCGGAGTACGCGCGGCGCGACCAGCCCGGGAGGACTCGGGACGAGACGCAGGCACAGGCTCAGACATCCAAGTTCCTCCTTTGGCGGAAGCGACGGGCCATAACGGGTCTGCCAATAATGCCATGGCAGCAGAACTCATACCCTCGGGAGTATCCGTTAGCAACGACGAGGCCAGCGTACTACCTCGCGCACGCGTGCGCTATGCTTGTGCTTCGCAGGATCACCCACACGCAAGTCACTCAAGTCCCGATCCGCCGAGGAGACCTCAATGAACGACTTTCTCCCGATTGACTCCGAATCTGCATTCAACGCGTTCCTGGACAGTCACGACTCCTACCGTCGAACACTTCCGCTGGACGATCTCCGCGAGACCGACTACGGCCGTCTGGACCGACTCGGTCACGTCTACCTCGACTACACCGGTGGCGGTCTGTACGCCGAGTCACAGGTCGCGGCGCACCACGATCTACTGAGCAACCAGGTATTGGGCAATCCCCACTCGCACAACCCCACCTCGCTCGCCGCCACGCACTTCGTGGACGAGGCCCGCGACGCGGTGCACGAGTTCTTCAACGCATCCAAGGATGAGTACGAGGTGGTCTTCACCGCTAACGCGAGCAGCGCACTGAAGCTCGTCGGTGAGTCATATCCCTTTGAGAAGGATGCCTGCTACCTGCTGTCCTATGACAATCACAACTCGGTCAACGGCATTCGCGAGTTCGCCAGGAGTCGCGGCGCCGAGATCGTCTACGTGCCGGTGCGGAATCCCGAACTTCGTCTCGATGAGGAGCTGATCCACCGCGGTCTCACGCAGCACAGCCCCTGCGAGCACCGCCTTTTCGCCTACCCCGCGCAAAGCAACTTCTCCGGCGTGCATCACCCACTGGAGTGGATCGACGAGGCTCACGAGAACGGCTGGGACGTGCTGCTCGACTGTGCCGCATACGCGCCCACGAACAAGCTCGACCTGGGAGTCATCAAAGCCGACTTCGTGCCGTTATCGTTCTACAAGATGTTCGGCTATCCCACGGGAATCGGCGCGCTCATCGCACGCAAAGAGGCGCTCGCCAAGCTCCGTCGCCCCTGGTTCGCCGGTGGCACGATCACTCTCGCGTCGGTGCAGGGTGAGGGCTGGTACCACCTGGCGCCCGGCTCCACTGGCTTCGAGGACGGTACCGTCAACTACTTGGGCCTCTCGGCGATCACGATCGGGCTGCGCCACCTCAAGAGCGCAGGGATCGATACGATCCACGAGCGCGTCACCGATCTCGCGGACTGGCTGCTTGCAGAGATGAGCTCGCTCGCGCACACCGATGGCGCGCCGATGGTCCGTATCTTCGGACCCGAGACCATGGCCCGCCGAGGAGCCACACTCGCGTTCTATCTGCTCGACCCCGAGGGCGCGGTCTACGACGTCCAGCGCATCGAATCACTCGCAGGCGAGCAGCGCATCAGCGTGCGCACAGGCTGCTTCTGCAACCCCGGCGATGGAGAGGTCGCGCACGACATCACGCGCGATGACATGGCCGAGTGTTTTGACGAGCCAGCCGTGCCGGTCACCTACGACCAATGCCAGCGAATCATCACCGACACGACAGGCAAGGTTCCCAACACCATTCGGGTCTCACTGGGCATCGCATCGACATTCGGCGACGTGTATCGCTTCATGGAGTTCGCCGCAACCTTCCGGGATCGACCGGCCCGAGACGTCAGAGGCCAGCACGACGCTCAAGGGTAGGAACTGTACGACACCCCAGACGCAAGGAGCCCTGTGTGAACGATTTCGAGCGACGAGTGGCTGACTCTGACGAAGCATGCCTGCACGCGAGCGCCCTCGACGTGCTCCAAGTGAACCTGGGGCTGCGCTGCAACATGACGTGCGCGCACTGTCACCAATCGTGCTCCCCCACTCGTACTGAGATCATGGACGGCGAAACGATCGATCTGGTGATCGATGCGGTCGACATGGTGCGCCCGCATCTCGTTGATATCACTGGGGGAGCTCCTGAACTCCACCCGGATATTCGCACGCTATTGGGCTCTCTCTATGAGCGCTTTCAGCCAGTGCAGCTGCGAACGAACCTCACCGCGCTTCTCGAACCGGAGGCCGAGGGCCTGATCGGCCTCATGGCCTCTCAGGGCGTCAGCCTGCTCGCCTCACTGCATGACATCACGAACACGTGGGACTACGAGCCCTCCGAGACGGCACTCGCAGCCCTGCGTCTGCTTTCTGAGGCCGGCTACGGTCATGAGCGTCTGCGACTCGACGTCGCAGTCTGCCCGAAAGAGGCGGTGCCGACGGCGTTGGATGAGCTCGAGGAGCGTGTGCGTGCGTCGCTCGAGGGTCGGCTCGGCATACCCTTCAACGAACTCATCGTCCTCACCAACGTGCCGGTGGGCCGTTTCCGCGAACACCTCGTCCACACAGGCGAGCTGGACACGTACCAGACTGAACTGGGCGACGAGTTCAACGCCGCAACCCTGCCTCACCTCTGGTGTCGGACCGGTATGGAGATCGGATGGGACGGTTCACTCGCTGATTGCGACTACAACCTTGCCGCAGGTATGACCACGGATCCCGGGACTCCCCAGCACGTTCGCGACTTTGACGCCACGGCACTGGCGACTCGCAAGATCCGCTACACGCAGCACTGTCTCGTCTGCGCTGCCTCGGCAGGATCCGGTTGAGGAGGAGCTCTCTTGTGACCCGGTCGGGTCGCACACCGGCACCTCGATTGATCCTCATGACGCGGTTCCCGGAAGCCGGCACGACCAAGACACGACTGGCGTCGACCTTGGGCGACGAGCGCTCAGCCCGGGTGCACGACGAGCTCGCTCGGCACTGTCTGAGACGCATGAGGTTGGCCGCCGCTCTGGGCAAAGTGGCGCTAGAGGTGCGAGTGACCGGTTCCAGCGCTACCCAAGCTCGGCAATGGCTGGGCGCAGGTCCCGACAGTATCCGTAC
>JAQIBK010000066.1 GCA_027859125.1 Actinomycetota bacterium
GCGGTGGGCGGCTCGTGCTGGTGGGGGCACCCGCCGGCGAGGCCCTGACCGGTGCGCGGGTGGGAGCGGGCGAAGCTTTCTCCACACAGGAGACCGCTCTGGTCGATCCTCGGCAGCCAAGCACTTACTTCCAGGGCGCGACTGAGATCGAGGTCGGGCGCGGTCGGCTGCTGGCCGATGGATCGGAGTGGGTGGCGCACCTGAAGGACACGGGCGGTCAGGTGCTGATCAGCCGAGCGTACGGCGCGGGGCAGATAGTGTGGCTCGCCGACCCGCTCCCGCTGCAGAATGACGGTATCGCGTTGGCTGACAACGCGCGTTTCGCGACCCTGCTCGCTGGTGGAGGCTCGGGAACGGTGTGGTTCGACGAGTACCACCATGGCTACGCGCGTGGCGGCGGCGTGTGGGACCGCCTCGGTCAGGGCGGACGCACTGCGCTCCTTCTCTTGCTGCTGGGCACCGCGCTGTGGGTGCTGGCCCAGGGTCGGCGAGTCGCCCCGGCGATCGCCGAGCGCGAGATCAAGAAGGCGCGCACAGGGGCGTACATCTCTTCGCTGGCAGAACTCTACAGAGGTGCCGGTGCGCACCGCGATGTGCTCGAGACCATGACCGAGAGACTGAAGCAGTCCCTCGCGCGCAGATATGGGTCGGTCGAGGCTGGCCGCGCACGACATTCCGCAGCAGATGAGGCGCTCAATGAGGCTGCGACTCTCATGGCCGCCGAGAAGATCCGTCGTGACAGATTCGTGAACGTGTCCCGCGCCATCGCGCGGGCGAGACAGGAGGTCGAGGGTAGAGATGTCTGATGCCAACAAGGTGATGCAGCTGGCGACGGCGGTACGGGCCGAGGTGGGCAAGGCGGTCGTCGGCCAGACCGACACGATCGACAGCCTGCTCGTGGGGCTGGTGACCGGCGGCCATGTGCTGCTCGAGGGTGTGCCCGGCACCGCCAAGACCCTGCTCGCTCGCAGCATGTCGCATGTGCTGGGGGCGTCGTTCAAGCGCATCCAGTTCAGCCCGGACCTAATGCCCGCCGACGTTGTGGGCACCAACGTCTACGATGCTGAGACCGGCTCGTTCCGTCTGCGCCGGGGACCCGTTTTCGCGAATCTCGTGCTCGCCGATGAGATCAACCGCACCCCACCAAAGACGCAGTCGGCTCTGCTCGAGGCGATGCAGGAGGGTCAGGCCACGATCGACGGTACGTCGCATGTGCTGCCGCACCCGTTCATGGTCATCGCAACGCAGAACCCCGTCGAGTACGAGGGGACGTACCCTCTGCCCGAGGCGCAACTCGACCGCTTCCAGCAGAAGGTCATCATGGGCTACCCGAGTCCAGCCGAAGAGATCGAGGTGCTCAAGCGTCACGTCGGCGGTTTGGAGCAGACCGACCTCGACGAGCTGGGACTCACGAAGGTCGCCACGACCGCCGATCTTCTCGAGGCCCGTGTCGAGCTCGACTCGGTCACGGTCGATGACGGTGTGACCGCGTACGTGAGCGGGATTGTTCGCGCCACCCGTGAGCACGCGGGAGTCTCGCTGGGGGCGAGCCCCCGTGCGGCGGTGAGCCTGCTCGTGGCGTCCAAGGCCCGTGCGCTGCTGTCCGGCCGTGCGTTCGTGACGCCCGACGACGTGAAGTCCATGGTGCACGACTGTCTGCGCCATCGCGTGCTGCTGCGACCCGAGATCGAGATCGAGGGCGTATCGGTGGACTCCGTTCTCGACGATGTGCTCGGGCGGGTGGAAGTCCCTCGGTGACGAGTCGCGACGACACCCTGTTCCATCGAATCCGCGGGCTGCACGTCACGCGTCGCACCGCGCTGCTCGTCGCCGCGCCTGCGCCTTTCGTGGCGTGGCTGCCGGGCCTTGCCGGTCCGGCGCTCGCCATCTTGGTGCTCATCGTGGTGACCGTGTTGGTGCGACGAGACATCTCGGCTGCGCCCGGGGCCGCACAACTCAACGTTGTCCGTACGATGCCTGTCAAACTCTCCATGGGCGTCCCCAACCCCGTCACTCTCACGATCGACAACTCGTCTGCGCATACTGCGCATCTCACCGGGCGCGAGTCGCCACCCGTGGGTTTCGTCGGCAAGCGGGGGATAGGGCCGCTCGACATCGTCGGCTACGGCACCCACGACGTTCGTCTGTTGTTCACGCCCCCTGCGCGCGGAGCGTACTCATTCGGCGACGTCGGCATTCGTACAGTAGGCCCCATGGGCCTGGCCGGTCGTCAGTTCATTGTGACGCTCGCCGAGGAAGCCAAGGTGTACCCGGACATCAGTGCGGTTCACCGTTACTCACTGCTGGCCAGACGCGGTTCGCTCCACGAGATCGGTATCAAGCGCGCTCGTTTCGCCGGCACGGGCACGGAGTTCGAGTCGTTGGCCGAGTACTCGGACGGTGACGACTATCGCGACATCGACTGGAAGGCGACAGCTCGCCGAGGAGCCCCCGTCGTGCGGCGGTTCGAGGCCGAGCGCAGCCAGACGATCATGCTCGCGGTGGACACGGGCAGGCTCATGACGCCACGCGTGGAAGGGATGACCAAGCTCGATCGCGCGGTGAACGCGACGCTTCTGCTGGCTTACCTCGCAACCATGAGCGGCGACAATGTGGGGCTGCTGGTGTTTGGTCGCGATGTGCAACGGTATCTGCCGCCACGCAAGGGGCACAGGCAGTTCCTGGCGGTCCTTGAAGCGCTCTACTCGGTCGAGGGAACTGTCGAGGAGCCCGACTACTCGGGCGCCCTGCGCTATCTGGCGGCCCGCCTGGGCAAGCGCTCGCTGGTCGTGCTCATGACCGATCTGGCCGGCACTGAACCGTCACGCAGGCTGCTCGCGGTGCTGGGATCGCTCACGCCGAGGCATCTGCCTTTGGTGATCACGCAGCGCAACCGCGATGTGGAGAACAAAGCGAATCGTATTCCGGACTCAGAGTCCGATGCGTTCGAGACATCCGTCGCATCGTCGCTGCTTCATGACAAGGCGGCCGCCCTACGACTACTGAGCGCGCGGGGCTCCCTGGTTTTGGATGTGTTCCCCGAGGAGCTCTCCGTCTCGGCTGTGAACCGCTACCTGGAGATCAAGGCGCGCGGTCGGCTCTAGTTCCTGTTGCGACCCGGCAGAAGTATGTACGCCGACAGCAGTGCGAACATGACGGCCCCGAATCCCATTTTGACCACAGGATCGATGCCCGTGGGCGTCACGAAACCTTCGATGATGCCTGCGACGATCAGTAGCGGGATCACACCCAGGACCGCCTTGGCGGCATCGCCGGACGCCGCTCGAAGCGAAGCCATTCGGGGCAGGTCGCCGGGGAACAGCAGCGAGCGCGCCAGCATGAGTCCAGCGCCGCCGGCCAGCACGATCGCGGGCAGCTCCAGTGAGCCATGCGGCACGATGAGCGACCAGAAGTAGAGGGACTCACCCGCGGTGGCGAAGACCCCGCCCAGCACACCGAGAAGCAGACCGTTGGTGACAAGGGCATACACCGTGAGCGCCCCGAACGTCATGCCGCCTGCGAAGGCCGTGAAGGACACTTGGATGTTGTTCACGGTGATGCCGGCTGTGATGGCGGGCGCGAAGTTGGCGATCATGTCGCGCACATCCTGACCTTGGGCGATCGAATCCCCGATCCCGTCGCGCAGCCCCTCCGGGATGAATATCCGGGCCAGCGGGTAGTTCACGTGAGCCAGAAGGTATCCCAGCGCCACGGAGCCGAACAAAAGACCCGCGGAGATGGCCATGGGTTTCCAGTTGCGACGCACCAGCCGCGGGTACTCGATGGCAAGGAAGCGCCATATTGCCGAAGCGCGCCTGGGGCTTGCGCCGTACAACTCCGCGTGCGCAGATCCCACCAGTTGATTCAGGTGCACAGCCGTGCGCGTGCCGGCGAAATGAGTCTGCGCATAGGCGAGGTCCGCGGCTGTTCGCCGGTAGTCGTCATGCATGCAGCGCAGCTCAGCCGCGCCCATGCGAGTGACCCCTCGCTTTCGGGCGGCGGCTGCCGACTCGGCGAGACGGTCCCAGACCTCTCGCGAGCCTTCTATGAACACGCGCTCATCCATACGCTGAATGCTAGCATGGAGCGGTGACACGAATGAGGTCGCGTATCCGAGTCGGGAGGAAACACGAGAGTGGCCGCCAGCCAGCAGTTCGCACGCGTGCTCGAGGTCGAGACGCCAGAGTCCGTGGCGTTCCGCTACGAGCTGGCCGGGCTGGGCTCCCGTGGTATCGCGGCCATGATGGATCTGACCGCGATCACTCTGCTGATCATCGGCGAGGTTCTGTTGACGCTGCTGGTGACGTTGATCGTTGGGGCGATCATCGGCGAGAGCATCTATCTGTTCACGGCTTGGGCGCTCGGCGGTCTCATCGCGGCCGTCTTCATCACCTACTGGGGCTACTTCATCTTCGGCGACATCGTGCGAAACGGCCAGACTTGGGGAAAGCGGCGTCTGGGTATTCGCGTCGTCCGAGAAGATGGCAGCCGTGTGACCGTGATCGATTCGATCATTCGGAACCTCGTGCGCGTGATCGATCTCATGCCCGGCAACTACGCTGTGGGGATCGTCTCAGTCCTGGTCAGCCGCGAGGCTCGTCGCATTGGCGACCTGGCTGCCGGAACAGTCGTGATCCGCATGGTCGATGGGCTGACCGAGTTCTCTCCCGCAGGCGCTGATCCGGAAACCACGGAGCT
>JAQIBK010000228.1 GCA_027859125.1 Actinomycetota bacterium
TCGACAGGATGAGCGCCGCCTTCTTCAAGTAGGTGCAGACCCAGCCGACGCGATTGCGCATGACAGTCTGGGAACCACTCGCGAGGTGCTGCTGCCGTTCTTCAGGCGTGAGGCCGAACTCGTCGTTCAGCTGCTCAACCGCGTCGGCGGCGCGATGCTCCTTCCCATCCGCGAGCAGTCGAAGGAAGGGAAGCATGAGCGTCTGATAGTCAGGAATAGCCACGGACGACCCCCTCAAGCTGTCTTGGCTCTGTCCAACGGTATGCGGATGAGCTGCGCGCAACTTCCCTGCCATTCTATCGCTGGCCTCTGGCGCGTCTAACAATCCGCTGGTTCGTCGCACTTCACTTGAACGCATCGCTCACCGTCGCGCTGAGAGACGCGGGTAGTCCGACGATGACCACCCGTTTGATGGCTAGCACCCAGTCCGTGGTCCACGGACACTGCTGGATGAGCGTGAGGAGGACAGCGACAACCGCTAGCGAGATGACATAGATCGCGACTACCCGCTTCACATACTCGAACAGGTACTGGCGCAAGTACTCCTTGTAGAAGTGGAAGTGCACGAAGAGTGCGATGAATACCACGGAGAGGACGCCGAGCATCACTACGTTGCCGAGAGGAAGACTCCGGCCCAAGTCCCAGGCCTCCTGCGTGAAGGCGACCGGGAGCGCGAGAATCGATGATCCGACGAGAATCTGAATCAGGTCTCGAGTGCGAAGTTCGACCATGAGCGGCCGGAGGACGTGCTCGACTACCTTGCCGGAGGCGTCTACGACGGGCACGAGCCGGTGAAGGTATCCCCCGACACGGTGAACGGTCTCATTGGAACTGTCGACCTTCCGGCCCATCATCGCACCCCCCGAAGTTGCGACGAACAGTATGCGGATAAGTTGCGAGCGAAGCGAGTCAGCTTGATCCGCGGGTCAGGCCAAGGACCCAGATGCGAATCGCTGGGAAAGCCTGTCCAGGTCTGTGTTCTTGGCCACCAACTCGATCCGACGCTGGGTGATTCGGTCAAACAGGTACTCTCTCTCCACAACCTTGTCCGAATCGTCTCGCGCCACCGCCTCGAGCCCCGCAAGACTCCCGTCGAATCGCTCTACTGCGAGGGCCATGTGCTCGCTGAAGACCACATCCGCGGATTCCAGGTCGGGGACAACTGCCCTGCGAACCACGAGGTGGATACGACCCAGTGACTCGACGTACACGCGAACGTGCGGGACGAGGTCAATCCGGCCCTTGTCGTCAGCACATCCGCGGAGTTCCTCGAGTACAGCGGGCTTCAATTCCGGGTCGTCCTCGAGCGCGCGGATGCTGACCGATGGTATTGCACGACACTGGATGCCGGGAGGAGTCGTTCTCTGGTCAATCGTCGAACTCAAGCCCATGTTGTGCGTTGGAAGACTGCGGTGCTGCACGAAATTCCGCAACTCTTCCATCACCCGGTATCCAAGGTGCGCGTCGTACTCCTGGTTGGTCGCCTCGCGGAAGGCGGTCACGAGATCAGCCTTCTTGCCGAACGTGCTGGAGATGTCGTGTGGCACCTGGTCCAGATAGAGGCGCGTAGTGGTGAGTAGGTTCGCGACGCGACGATTCACCAGGTGCATGCCGTCAATGAGTAGAGCTCTCGTTTGACCCGGGAAGATGGAGAACTGGAGAGCAACCTCAATGACGCTGCGCTCGAGATCAGCGTAGTTCTCCAAGACCAGGTCCAGCTTCTCCTCAACGGCCTGCCCAAACAGCAGCAGTTGCTTCGCGTCCTGGATACTGGCGAACGCCTCCTCAGAAATCGGGATGAAGTCCGAGAAGCCGATTGCACCGATGGTCAATCCGTACTCCGCCACGAAGCGCCCCCTTTGGCATAACGTTGAGCGGATGAGCTGCCGGGCGCAGACCTCCGCTTGCGATCTAGTCTAGCGGTCCGAGCGCCCGAGTCTGCTCAATCCGCTGGTTCTCCCCACCCTACCCTAGGATCTCAGGGTCGAAGTCCTGCCGCTGGTGTTGGACCGTCAGTATCACGATCTCATCCTCGTCGCGCCTGTAGACCACGCGATAC
>JAQIBK010000217.1 GCA_027859125.1 Actinomycetota bacterium
TCCCCCAGCTCATAAACGTGTTAACGGGCGACATGTCGCTAGTGGGGCCGCGTCCTCCGCTCGTACACGAGACCGAACAATATAGTGATCACCACTGGCGCCGTATGGAGGTCTTGCCAGGCATGACGGGTCTATGGCAGGTCTCCGGGCGCTCGTCACTCTCGTTCGACGACATGGTGCGACTCGATCTCTTCTACATTCAGAACTGGTCTGTGGGTTTCGACATGTCCCTACTACTACGCACCATCCCAGTCGTCTTGCGTGCCGACGGCGCCTACTAGTCGCACTTGTCAGACCGCAGCCAATCTAAGGCTAGCTGCTGCGCTTCACGAAGAAATCAGCCATGGACATCAGCAGATCGCGGGACTTGCTCTTGGGTAAAGCCGCCTCGAGTTCACTCTTGGCGCTCACGATGAGATCACGCGCATAGTCGTTCGCATACTCGACCGATCCGGCCGCTTCCATGATCGCGACCGCCTCATCGAGCGTTGCGACATCCTCAACCCTGCCTGCAAGGATCTCGAGCAACCGGTCGCGGTTCTCGGCATTGTGTAGCGCGTGAATCGCCACGAGCGTGCGCTTGCCCTCGGTGACGTCACTGCGGTAGTCCTTCTTGGTCGCCTCGCGCGTGCCCACCAGATTCAGCACGTCATCCTGGATCTGGAACGCGAGACCGGCCGCCATACCGAAGGAGCGCAGCGCTTCGATCTGCGCCTCGGTGGCTCCACCGATGATGGCTCCGACTGCCAGCGGCACGCCGCCGGAGTAGAAGGCCGTCTTGTGGTTGGCCATCACCAGATAATCCTCGACCGAAAGGTCGAAGCGGTCGTCACGCGCCCACCCGATATCGAGCGCCTGCCCCTCGATTGTGCGAGTTGTCATGGCAACAAGCTCACCGAGCACGCGGAGCTTGGTTCGGTCGTCGAGACCTGGGTCGTCAACAACGGTGCCGCACACCAGTGACAGTGCGAGATCGCCTGCGTTGATCGCAAGCCCCTCGCCCTCCGCGACATGCATGCAAGGCTCATCACGGCGAGTGAGCGAGGAGTCCTCGATGTCATCGTGGATCAGCGCTGCGGTATGGAAATGCTCGATAGCTGCCGCCGACGGGCGGGCCTTCTCCGGGTCTCCCCCGACCGCCTCGCAAGCAAGCAGGCAGATCAGTGGACGGTGTCTCTTGCCAGCGTTCTCGGTGAAATCGGACACCAGCTCATACAAATACCGCTGCATGTCCGGATGAGTTCCATTGGAGAAGAAAGTTGCTAGGTACGCATCGAACTTCTTGGCGTTGCGCTTGAGATAGATCTCGAAACTCGTCATGCCTCTCCCGGCGTCGTCAGTACTCTGCCCGCCCCGTGAGACGGGGGGTGGCTCCAGGCCGGGCGCTCGGAGGCTATCTTACGGTTCGATGACGGACACGGCAAGCGGTCGCTAGCCGAGCAATCCATATACCCAGACCGATCCCCCGCCGTAGATGACCAGGAACGCCACATGCTTGATCACAAGAGCTCGCCGCTTGGCGGCCCTCTCGTCGTCCGGCGTCTGTCCTCGCCAATAGAAAAGGCGGAACGCACCTGTGACAGTGATGACGAGCAGTGCGACGATCAGCAGCCACCATACGGAGCGCATGGCACTCTCGACTGCCTGCGCGGCATCGAACGGCATCGTGGAGGTCTTGCCGCTGAGCACCCAGATCACCATCGCACACGCCGCCCAAGTGCCGGTCGCCATGTCGTGGAGGAAGTTGTTCACGATCCTCACGTACGGGTTATCGATCATTCACGCGCCCTCTCTCAAGATAAACGCCGTCCTGGCTGAAACGGCGACGGTACGCAAGCATCACGGCCAATACCGATCCCATGGCCGTGGCGGCCGAGACCATGAGCATCACCACGATCTGATACCCCGTGGCAGCAAGAGGGTCGACACCAGCGAGAATCTGGCCTGTCATCATGCCCGGGATGAACACGATACCGGCGGCGGCCATCGAGTTGATCGTGGGAATCAGGCCGGCTGTGATGGCAGCACGGACGGACGGCCCGGCCGCCTCCCATGGCGTGGCGCCCAACGCCACAAGCGCCAGGA
>JAQIBK010000253.1 GCA_027859125.1 Actinomycetota bacterium
TCGGATACAACATAGCGTGCTGGAGACCCTAGAGCTTCGCTGTCCCCGGAAGGCAAGACCCCTGGCTGAGCGTCCGTCTCAAGGTCCACAACGGCCGGATCGGTGACATCGTCGCTAGCCGCTGCGAACATCAGCACGCCGATGATCAGGACCACGGCTGCCAGCCCCGCAAGGATCAGGTTCCTGCGTGTCACCATGCGCTGAATCATCCACCTCTCCTGATGTGCATGCTCGGTGAACCCCAAAGGCGCACCGCTTGGTCACGAGTCAGCAAACGACGAGCCGTCTTATGTCTCAAGGGTGCGTTCTGCGTGCTAATCTTTGTGTGGCCAATGAAACCGCCGACTCCTCGGTGACCACTTAGCGATCGGTATACATCGTGGACAGAATCGTCACAATAGCCGAAACCATATTCAGGGCACTTCAGAATCCTCTGGACAACCCGGATCAGACGCTGGTGGCCGTTCTCGCTGTGGTCGTAGCAGGCCTACTCGTGTCGGCCCTGCTCACAGCAGTCGCGTCTCCTCGAACACGATCCGACGAATCAACCGACCAGGAAGTATCGGACGAAGACTAAGCTTCGTGCTTCCCGCAGGAGAAATGAACGTCAGTAGTCGAGGCCTGCGCCGCTTGTGGAGCCGTCCCGGTGACAGCGCAAGCACACGCCGTCCTCACTGGAATCGGTCGTGGCCAAGGTGGCATCAACTGACGTCGCCGCGGACACTAGGAACTTATCGCCAGCCGTATAGTGCGGCCATGCCGAGGAAACACCGTAATCACTCCCGTGACAGCTCATGCAGTACGTCGAGTCCTTCCACGCAACCTGACCCGTGTAGCTCGCCAAGGGGTTCGAATATGCGACCGTGGCGGTGGTCATGATGTGCGTCGCCTCGTTGTAGTCGTTGGAATAGTAGCTCGAGCTGCCCGCAATGATCTGCGTCGTGAAATGACATCCCGCACACCATTTTGTGAGTGCGGTGTCCTTATCATCGGTGGACAACGGTTGCTGAGCTACCGGATCATAGTTGGTTCCTGTGTAAGTCTTGTCTCCTCGCAGAATCTTCTGCGTCAGGAAAGCGTTTTCCGTCATCTGGTTGTCGGAAGCATGCACCTGATGACAAGTGGTGCACTTGACTCCTGGCCAACCATCGCCCGAACCACTGGGGAAACCAAAGTTGTGTGCGTTGTCGAAATCAGTTCCGGAGTAGTTGGCGGGATCCCCGTCGTAGACCTGAAGTGAACTTACGGCCGTGGAAATGTGGCAATAGACGCACGCGTCGGCAGCAGATGACTGAAGCAGAAGCTCACCTGCGGCATCCGCTTGGTGCACAGCATGGCAGACGGAGCACTTCTGAGTTGAGGCCGTGTACCCGCCGTGAGGCGACGTCCCGTTGCCCGGAAGCGTAGCGACTTCGGACCAGTCCGTGTAGCCGGCGGCGAAAACGGGGGACGCGCCTACTGCCAAGATCACGCATGCAGCAAGTAGAAGTGCTCCAAAGTGATGACCTCGTACTACCAACACATGTACCTCCACATAGATGCTCTAAGGGTGAGCCTGACTTCTGCCTCGCGCAGACGCAACTCACTCAGCCTTCTTAATCATACTACGAATACTGCTTTCTAGATATAGATACACTAGCAAATTCACAGCCATGCGTCGCCTACTGTCCGATCACTTGGTGGCGATATGCACCGCTGCAATGCCGAAACTCAGGTTGTGCCAGGTGATCGCAGTGAATCCAGCTTCGCGCAGTTCCGCTGACAGCGCAGCCTGCGCGGGGAAACGCCTGATCGAATCGTTCAGGTACTGAAAAGACGGACGGTCGCCGGTCAACAGGCCCCCAAGTACGGGAATCACGAGACGCAGATAGAAGTGGTAGAACCAGCGGAAGGGAGCCAGGATCGGCCTGGAGAACTCAAGGATCACATATCGCCCACCAGGGCGGAGCACACGGAATACTTCGCTGAAGTTCGCTGGCCTGTCCGGGAGATTGCGAACGCCGAACGCCACTGTGACGACTTCGAACGACTCATCATCGAACGGGATGTCCTGCGCATCCACCAAGCAGAAAGACACTGCCGCCCTACCCTCGTAGCGCTCTAGCTTGCGCTCGGCGACCTCCAGCATCTCGGGCACGAAATCACTGCCGACGACTTCAGACGCCTCTGTGTCTCGTGCGATCGCCAAGGACAGATCGCCTGTGCCTGCACAAAGATCCAGTACGCGATCACCCTTGCGAATTCCGGCGAGACGAACCGTACGCTTGCGCCAGACACGGTCGATACCCCAGCTGGACAGAATATTGAATAGGTCGTATCGATTCGCTATACCGGCGAATATGCCTCGAACACGCTCGGACGTGGCTTCGCCGGGTGCCGGGGTCACATCGCCGCGCTCAAGGTCAGGCTCGACGGATTCATCGGGCTTTGCACTCATCGGTTCTCCGGAGTCTCGTAGCTCACCTCTGGCTTGTGCACCACTTTCATCAGGCTAGCCACATTCTCCTTGACCCACAACATGACGCAATACCACAGATTGCGAGGTCGAGCATAAGCCGGCCAGTTGAGCTCGGTCTTCTCACAAACAGTCGACTCGCTGAGGCAGTCGAACTCACTCTTGAGCGCAGCGATCTTGCGGTCCCGGACGTGGGGCTCGTCACCCATGACCGCATCAATGCGCGCCATCGCGACTCGCGCCTGCGCGATGCGCTCTTCGGTGCGTGCGGCAACCTCGGGCTCTATCACGCCAATACGTCCCTTGAGACTGTTGAGCTGCTTGCCCACCTCGTAGGTCGCGTCGACCATCTCTTCCTTGCTGATGGCGTCGCTCTCGTAGTTCATGATGTAGCGCCATGAGGGCTGGACCAAAAGCTGACGATGCTCCTCAAGCGTGTTCGCAAGCTTGCGATAACCGTACTTCTCCGGATTATCATAAACGAGTGAGCCGGGATCCAGGAAAGGTGCCATTGGAGAGCTGAATGCGAGCAGTCGCTTGTCGTTGTCGACCTTGGCATAGAGCGATTCGATGTACTCACCGGTCTCGAGCACCGACGCCGCAGTCTGCGTTGGGATACCCGTCATGAAGTAGAGATCGAATCGACTGCAGTTGTTGCGAAGCGCCGCGGCAATGGATTCCTCGACCTGCTCCATTGTGTAGTGCGACTTGCCGAACGCAGCTCGCACTTCGTCGTCATGACTCTCCACCGAGATCTCGACCGAGTAGTCGTTGAGGTTCTCGTTCAAGAACTCGTAGAACTCCTCGGCCGGAGGCTTGAAGAACTCGAAGCCTATGGGGTTGCGCAGGTTGATCTTGGAGAGTCCGCGAATGAATGCCGCGGTGTAGTCGCGCCCACCCTGCAGGAAGTCATTGAGCACGAAGATCGGACCCGGGATGTACTTCTGTATGTGCTCAATGTCCCGAACGAGCAACTCGGGATCACGGAATGCGACCTTCTTGCGCCCGAAGTGCTCGCGGAACGAGTACGCGCTGCCTCCGCATGTCGCGCAGTTGTGGGTGCAACCACGGCAAGTCAGCGACGCACAAACCGGGTACTGGAGCCAGTCCTTGAACGGCACCGCCCCCATTATGTCCCGGTAGCGGATGACCGACTTCATGTTGAACGAGTAGTCGAGCGAGATGTCATTCATGTCGTCCGGCACCCAGTCCAGCGGGTTCACGACCACGGAACCATCCCGTGTCTTGTAAGTGACGTTGGGGACGTCCTGCACGCGCCCCCTGCCCTTGATCGCGTACATCAGGCGAGTTATGGGTTCCTCGGTGGAATCTCCCCGCACCACGTAGTCAACACTGGGGTACGTGATGAGCTCCTCGTGGAAGAACGATGAGGACAGACCGCCAAAGATGACCGGCTTGTCCGGATGGTACTTCTTGACGATCTTGGCAATCTCCACAGACCCATGAGCGTGCGGAAGCCAGTGCAGATCGATACCGAACGCGACGGGGTTCATGTCGCGAATAGCGGCCTCGACATCAAAGTCGGGCTTGTTGAGCATGAGCACGGCAAGGTTGACGATACGTACCCTGAGGCCGTGTCGCTCCATGTACTCAGCCATGCTGGTGAAGCCCAGCGGGTACATCTCGAAGGCTGGGGTGGAAGGCACCATATCGGACACTGGCCCGAACATGATGGAACGCTCGCGGAAGTCGTACACGCTCGGTGCATGAAGAAGAACGAGATCGATCTGCGCCATAAGATCCAGGCCCTCCTATGATACTGCGGCATGTGTCCTCGACGCCCGCCCGGCAGCGTGCATCGCGTTGACGCGATCGCGTCGTCCTTTTATAGTCACAAGCGGACGGAAGTATACCACGCGCACGAGGGTTCCTCAGGAGAAGATGGGGGACCGTGGAGTAGGTTCCACACAGCTCGCGAGCAACCGGAGATACAGAAACGCCACGCGATCGAAGCGTGGCGTTTCTCTGTTCTCTACGGCCTCGCGCTGCCGGCGATCGGAAGCTGACACCTGCACGCGAGCGACTTGATGTCACAGGGCATACGCACGTGATGGATGTCCATGCCTTCCGGATGCTTAAGCTTGATCGCCGGAGTGAGCAGCAGCACTCCGGTCACACCCGCCTTTGCGAGTAGGTCGAGCGTCATCTGGACCCAGCCCGGAGAGCACGCAACCAGTGCGACGCGAATCTCGAGATCGGGATCGAGGCTCGGAAGATCAGTCACGTGGCGAACCTCAATACCCTGGATCGTCTTGCCAACGTCCTCTGGCATCTCGGAATAATAGCCGACGGGCTTCACGCCATAGCTCTCGGCCGGAAATACAACGTGCAGGGCTTCGATCATCTGAATGCTTCCGATCTTGACGATCGGATACTCATCAGACAGACCCAAGAAATCGGTCAACGCTTGGAACAACGACTTAGCCTCATAGCCCGCACCCGGGCGCCCCACTCCGCCAATGAAGGACATGTCCCTGCGGACGGTCTCCTCCTTGATACTGAGTTCAGCGGCGAGTTGCGGCGAGGTGATCCTGTCGATACCGCCCGTGCGGAGAGCTTCGCCTAGGTAGCAGTGATAGAGAGACAGACGGTACACCGATGCATCGGGTACCCGTGATTCCTGCGCCAAGCCGCTCATCCTCTCAAACGGAGTTCGATAGCTCATAACACTATATCCGTTAGAACACAGATTCCCAAAACACTCTGGATCGACATCTGCTGACCGTGAATCCCCTGCCCACGATGCCCAATTCTCTTGACCTCACAGTACTCGGTACGAAAGATCCAAGTTCTCAGATTATTGAAACTCAGTTCGCGAGACAACGAACATCTGCCCCATGGGGGTGTGGACTACTCCCCAACCGGCGACTGAATCTCATCGCGAGCGAGCGGAAACGCATCCCCCGTGAGCCACACGCCGTCCACCATGGCCATCTTGAACACGTTGGCTGCGGGCAAATCATCAGGCGTGTCTCCGAACGCTTCAGGCTCGACCCACACCACGATCACATCCGCGGCGTCGCCCCCGCTCACGCTCACATACGGTGGCTCCCATGCCGGAATGGGCGGAAGCACTGACTGGGACTCCTCTTGTGCGAGCTTGGCGAGTTCGATAGCGAGGGCCGGATCCTGTAGCAACTCCGCGTACGCCGACGCGTCAACCGAGCGATCGTGCCTCAAGTTCAGAAGCTCGTCGACAGCGGCCGCTGGCGGATCCAGACTCTCTTCATCAGCCGAATCGCGAGATGCGCATCCACTCACGAGCAGGATCACGGTGAGAAACACTACGATGAGGATCCCGGCTACTTGCTTCCGGTCAGACTTTGAGCTGTGCATCACTGCGCGTCCCTCACATTGTAGACACGGACCACGCCGGCGGTGCTATCCGTCACATACAGACGTGAGTCATCGTCGAGCCACACGGCCCCTCTTGGAGCTCCAAGCGCTCCCCCGGACTCATAACCCTCGGTGGAGTCAGTGCCGATCGCGTCAACAAGATTCCCGTCGGCTGAGAAGATCTCGACTGTTCTCTCGAACGAGTCACACACGAACACTCGCCCATCGGGCGAAAGAGAGATACCGCGCGGAAGGCGCATGCGAGTATCGAGCACTCGGATGAGATTGCCATCCGCGGGATCCACCAACAGTACCCGTCCAGCATTTGAATCCGCGAGGTAGAGTCCTTCGTCGCCCAGCGCCATTGCGCCGACAAAGGTGAGCGCGGGACTGAGATCGGCACCGATCGAGCGCAGGAAGTCACCATCTGCGGTGTACACCATGACCTCGTGCGTCGAAGAGTCCGCGACGAAGACTTCCACCGCATCGCCGACGACGCCCGCAACAACTGAAGTGGGTTGACCGGGCGAATCCAAGCCCGTCCCGCCCAGTACGAAAGCCAAATCAGGATCTCCGTCAATATCCAATGCGACCACACGCTGGTTCGCCGTGTCCACAACGAACGCCGGTCCACCGGGCAGGACGGATACGTCCGACGGATAGGAATCGATTCCGCCTGGAGGTGCTGGAACGGCTAGCGTGAGATCTGGCGAGCCGTCGCTCCTGAACACAGAGATGAGCCCGGCGTCGGACTCTGCGACGTAGAGTCGGTCTCCTTGAAGCGACATCCCCTGCGGCGCAGAAAGGTCTCCTTCAACGGGAAACACCCCAGCAAGAGCGACCGTGGCCGTGGACTCCGCCGAGAACTCCAAGAGTACCGGCCCCGCCGTATCCGATGACCTCATCCGCTGAAACACGAAGTAGCCTGCGACAAGGAGTGCCAGCGTCAGAACAACGAGTAGCACCTTCCAAACAACTGAGGCACGCATCTGTCCGCGACTCACGATTCTCCAATCATGTCACCGATGAATCGCCATCACACTGCGATGAATCGGCGACCGGGACGATCTGCTTTTCAGCCGACTGTTGCGCTGATGTCAGGGCCGTACCCCGGCAACATGGCATACCGCGCAGTACGTCGGAGCGTGACACGCAAAGCATGCCTGCGCACCGGACTGGCGCACCGCATCGAAGTGCTGGGGGATCCACGCCTGAGTGGGGTCACCGGCGGGATGATGGCATGCGTTGCAGAACTCCGTGCCAGATTCGGCCAGGGCACCCTTTGCATGACAGTTGGCGCAGACTGCAGGGTCGGAACGCCCGGCATCACCGTGACCCTCTTGGAAGCCAGCCGGATGGGGCATCGGGATGCCATGGCAGTCTGTGCAGAAGGTCTCACTCTCGTGACAAGTCCCGCAGTAGCTGACCGATTCCAGAGGCACGATCTCGTGCTCGGACGCACTCACCGTCTGCGAGGACTCGTTCAAACGCTCCTGGTCGAGAACTGCAGCCACCGCATGCCCCGCCGAATCACCGCCCTGCAAGTAGAATCCCGGCTCGAGGTGGCTCGCCGGCTTGAGTTCGAAGTCGTCAGGATGACAAACACTGCACGTAGCAGGGGCGACAGATTCCACACCGAACCCATGGCACCGGAAGCACGCCTCCATGTCCATGAACACCCCGTGGGCAGAGTTGCCCTCCAGCTCGAACTCGAGCCCGTTCTCGTCATGGGCGACACGGTTGTGGCAGACCGTGCACGACACGTCATTCTCCGCGTGCACAGCGTGATCGATGATGATGCCCGGGCTGGGCGTGATCCGCCTGTTGTCGCCGTGACACTGCGTGCACTGCTCTGAGGGCATCTCGAGGGCGAGGGCCGACTCAGCGTTCAGCGGCAGTTCGAAGTTGTCGGTCACCGTGAGATAGAGCTCTCCGAGAGCCTCTGCTTTGTGGAGGATGAAGGTGACTGGATCTGCACCCACCGGCATATGACAGGCCATGCAGGAGACCTCGGCATGAGAAGACCTGTTATATGCAGTGATCGTATCGTCCTGCACCTTGTGACATCCATTGGCGCAGAACCAGTAACTTGACGTGACTCCGAGCGCGACGATCATGATCGCAACCAATGCCACCACGCCGACCAAGGTCCAGATCAGATAGCGCGGACGGCGCACAGGGTCGCTGAATCCGGCGAATGAAACCCTTGGCATTGCGATACCTCTCTTGTCAGAACGTCACGCCAACATCGGGATGGCACTGCAGGCACTGCCCGTCGAATGGGAACGAGAAGCGCTGAAGCATGTAGTTGTATGCGGTGCCATGCGGATTGTGGCATGTTGAAGAGCACGTCAATCCAGTGTCAGCATACACGTCGTAGTACACAGGACGCACGGGGTGTTTGTTGCCGCCCTCATAGGCGCTGTGGCACCCGAGGCACAGATCCGGGTTGCTGTCACGCAGAATCGGCCCGTAATCCGAACCATGCGGTGTATGACACCCGATGCACAGAGTGTCCGTGTGCGCAGAGGAATCGTAGCTCGCCTGAATCGGTTCAGCATGGCACTGATAGCACATGGCGTTGTCCTTGGCCGTCAATAGTGCCGGGTAGTCCGCGCCATGCGGATCGTGACAATCAGAGCAGTTCAGATCGATCGTTCCCACCGGATGGTGGCTCGCACGAAGGAAGTCATCGGCGATTCCGGGGTGACAGTCGTAGCAGAGCGGCGGCTGATCCTTGATCAGCAAGGGGCGGTAGTTGGAGCCATGCGGCTCGTGACACCCGGTGCAGTTGTCGTACAGGAACGGGTTGTGCTGAACAGCCTTGAGGCTCAGAGGTGCGACGCTGGGGTGGCACATGAAACAGAGATCGCGCTGGTTGTCGACCAGAATGCCCTTCCAGTCCGACGCATGCGGGTCGTGGCATGTCGTGCAGAATCGGCCTTCTACCGGGGGGTGCACCTGTTCGCGAGCCAACTCGGGGCCGATCGGGTGACAGGTGATGCACAGGTCGCGTTCATCCTGTTGCAGAAGCACTCGGTGATCCGACGCATGCGGGTTGTGACAGTTGGTGCAGAACCCCTTCTCGAACGGGGCATGCTGGTGCTGCAGCGCCAGCTTCGCACCCATACTGCCGTGACATATCCAACAGAGATCCTCTTCGGGGGCGACGAGATTCGAAGTCTGGCCCTTCTCGCGAACGACATCCTGAGAGATCAACTCTCCGCCTTGCGAGGATCCGGTCACTCCGGCGATCCCGTCATAGACTTTCATGATCCACTTGAGCGGCACCCACTCGACAACCGCCTTCGCACGCTGCCATGTCTGATATGGCCCTGCGTTGACAGTCCTCTCGACCTCTTTGCCGTGAGGCGTGTGACAGGTCGTGCAAGTCTCGAGCATGAACGGGTTGTGAACCGAAGCTTTTGACATCTCAGGGATCAGCTCACTGTGGCACTGAAGGCACTCTATGTTCCGTGTGATGAAACGTGCCTCGTCGGGCCCTCTGTTGATCCAGACATCGACCGTGGTCGTTACGGCGCACAGAAGCAGAAGGAGCAGCAGGAGAAGCGCCAGCGCGCGCTTGGAGCGACGTCCACCGCCATCGTCTTCAGCAGCTTCTGCAATACCCTCTATGTCGATGCCATCAACAATGGCCTCGGAGTCTGCCAAGTGTCCTCCGTGCGGTACCGAGTCCAAGCGATTCGTTCGTACCCTAGATGAGGTGTTTGGATCATATACACACCACGAATAGTCTAACACGCGACACGACGCAAAATGAACGGAGATTAAAGTTAGTTCACGCATCATCTAACTGCAGCGCACACGTCGATAACCTGCGAGAAACGTCGAGTACGCGCGCCCAGTCCACACATATTTCGATGAATCCGAACTGCTTCCTGCCACGTCTCGATCCACACCGGAATGCGGCCAGGCCAATCAGTAGCCCAACAGGTACGCACCATGAATAGAGCTGTAGGCGATTGGCACCCCGATCAGCGTGAACAACACGACTGGCAAAGCAACGGCTGCGAACCAGGCAGCTCGACGTCCTCGCCATCCCAAGGTGAGGCGAACGTGCAGGTAGATCGCGTATACAACCCACGATATCAACGACCATGTCTCGATCGGATCCCAACCCCAGTACCGTCCCCAGGCTTCGTTTGCCCAAATTGCTCCAGCCACGATCATGATGCCTAGGAATATGAAGCCCGCGCCAATGAACCGATAAGACAGGTCATCCAGCAACTCCTGCCTTGGGAGTTTATCGAGAACATCGTGCAAGGGCCCGTGTCCGCCTCGCTCCCTAACTAGATATGCAACGGCCAGAGCAAACGATGCTATGAACGCCGTGTACGTAAGTTTTGCGAATGCAACGTGAATCGTGAGCCACCAGCTCGATAGTGTGGCCGTCAAAGCGAGATCCGCTTTGGGAGTGAACATCGCACCTGCTATCAGAAGAAACGCCACCGGCATGATGATCACACCAATGTTTCGAATCTTTGGGAATCGCCAAGTCAGAATGACGAGCGCAAGCACCGAAGCCAACGCATATGACGAGACGACTTCATAGAAACCCAGCGATGGTCCGTGCCCGATTCGCACCCAACGAATCGCGATGCCGACGGCGTGGGGGCCTATACCTAGAACCGAAGCTCCCAGCGCCCACTTCGTGATCACATCGCGCCTGAACACGGTTCCGACCACGTACAGAACCGTAGCGGCGGCATACAGCGTAACCCCAGTCCACATGGCGATGATCTCACTCGTCATGACAGCTTCCTCTCGTTGGACTCACTCTCATCAACAGCTCCTACCGCCGCTTCCAGAGTCTCTTTCACTCTATCAACGAACAGCGCGCTACGGCGCCCACGCCGAATCAACACATGAGCATCAAGAATGTCATGAGCGTCTGGTCTCCCACTCACGACAACCGCCACCCGGCGGTAGGGATCGAGCACGGCAACCGAGACCCCGATCAACCCAATTATGAACAACGTGTAGATGGGGGTAATCGACCAATCATGAACGACTGACAGACGAGCATAGTAGTCCAACGCCCGGTACTCGATCCTATCGCCACTCGGCAGCGTCAGCACCTCGCCAAGTCCGAGCTGGGCCGATTCACCCCGAGAACCATCCGACGCAAGTGCGGTGACCTCCATCTCGGGCCCACCTTCCCGGGATATCAGTGTGGCCTCAAACACCAGGACCTCACCGTCCGCCGAAGACGTTACTTCGAATCCCGAAGATGTCGACCTGGGTATGCCCTCCTCTACATCAACGATGAGCTTGAGAGAGCCCCTGTCATCGCCGCCCGCCGTGGTGAAGCCCACCTCCGGCGCGTATCCCCAGTTGTTCATGTGGATCATCATGTCCCCATAGCGCAAAGGCTGATTGGGATACACGCGCTGAGACACGAGCTCCGTCTCGCCCTCCCAGAGCGTGACCACTGGAGACGCCCCGCGATCAACCGTCCCATCGTTGAAAGAGCGCTTGAACTCCGAGATACCTATTCCGTATTCCGAGAGACCCGAGAACCACGGTCCTGTATCAAGCGCCCCGTAGCTCTCAGCCACATCAGGCAGAATATCGCCTTCTGGCACACCCATGAGTCCCTCGGCCCGCGTGAGCTGGCCCAAGGAGATAACAATGATCAGCAGCGCCAGCGCCCAATGAAAGATGGGGCTTCCGACCGCACTCCACCTGGCCTTGCCCCCCTCGATCACCCCATCCGCCGACGAAACACGGAGTCGCATCCGTCTGATCGCAGAGCGAACAGCCTCCTCGGCAGCACCTACGTCTAGCGCAGGATATACCTCCACTGATACATGAGCGTGCTCGATCACAGTGTCTCGGGGCACAGTCGCGGCGTTCGTTCGTTGAAGCATTCTCTGCACAGCCCCAGTACGCTCCCAAGCGCACAGGAGTGTGGAGGTTGTCAGGAACGTGAGCAACAGAAGGAAGACGGGTGCACGGAACGCGTGATGGAGCCCCACAAAGCCAACCACGACCTCCAACGCCGGATGTGCCTGGGCCCACTGCTCAGCAGCGGTCGAGTCAAGCGCCCCCTGTGGCACTAAGGTTCCGACGACACTCCATGCCCCCACCAAGACCAATAGCCAGACCGCGAGACGCCGCGACCTCATTGCCGAGCCAACAGCCCCTGGGAGCTTGCCCATCACTGCACCTCAGACTGCGCGCTTGCATCCACCCGATCCACGAGCCAGGTGCCGTCCTCGCTCCGCACCACCGTGTAGGTAGTGTCGTAACTCGCGAACAGCGGATCAGAAGTGTATGCAAGCGATGACAGCGAGAAATAGCGATACGTCCATACCTCGCGTGCAGACACCGTCGCTGTAGGTTCCTGTGCGCTAGCGTCGGTCAACTCGAATGCCGTGATCGCCTGCTCGATTCCTCGATCCTGCTGACGATTGAGCTCGATGTAAGCGTCGACTCGGACCCACTCTTCCGGCGTCATAGTCTTCGTGGCCTCGCCTGAATTCGCCAGCCGATAAGAGAGCGTGACCCAGTCAAGGTATGCGCGCACGGAACTCTCAGGGTTGGTCAGATCCGCGTCCGCAGGGTATTGAACTGCGCTGACCAGTTCAACCACAGGACCATTCCCACCGTCGCCATCAGTGTCGGTCGCGGACGCGGCGCAACCCATCATCATCGCCGCACTGATGAGGATGACAGCAAGCGCCGCAAGGAGTGGATGAAACCCGACTGAACTCATGCGCTCATCCTATCGAGATGGCCGTCTGAACACAAAGGGGAGCGGGTCTTCAATACTGACCGAAGAACACCTGAAAATACTAAAGGAACACGCTTCCGTGTCCCCCTGTCGTCATGCCAGCTCAGGCTCTGATCCTACAAGCAGAGGCACCCTAGCCCGGCGGAACGTGGCAGTTCAGGCAAAGGTCATCGGCAGTCTCCACAAGGAAGAATGCATTCTCACTCTCGTGCGGGAACGACTGGAAACGCGGATTGTCGGTTCCTGTGTTCCCGTCGGAGTCCGTGATGGTGAAGTCCTCTGAGCCATCTGCGGCCAGGGTGCCCGAGGATACATCTCCAACACTGCGGGCGTCTTCGTGGCACTGCTGGCATATCGGATAGTGCCCACTTTGACCGGCTGTACGGGTGATGGGCATTACGTAGCCGCGGTTGGTGCCACCTAGGGTTCCGGTCTCGGTAGTGGATGCTCCAGCGGCTGTGATGACCTGCACGGTGTCATACGCGAACCCGACCGTCTCCGTTTCAACGGGATGATTGATCACACCTGCAGAGCCTGAGAGTCGACCCGAGTGACACGAACCGCACCAGTTCGAGCCATAGACGGTAGAGGTCGTGGAGCCGCTGACAGGAGTGGCTCGCAGCAGACGGTTGCTGGCAATAGTGGAGGATGTGGCGTCGCTGTCGGTGCGCCAACGGTCACCGGTGAATGGCTCGACCGTTGCCGCATCATGCGGGCTGTGGCAGTCACTGCACGTCAGATTGCCATCGGCGGCGGAGAATGTCCCATCTCTGTCTCCGCCCGTAGCATAATCGCCACCGGGAATCACGTTCGTCTGCTCGATATCATGCGATGCGCCAGGGGTCACTCCGCGAGCGACCAGGACTCCATACACACCCTGACCGCCGGTGCCGTCGTGGCAGACCTCGCATGTGGCCTTGATCGTATCGGCAGGAAGCAGAAGCACGCCCGTGGCCGGTGCATCGTGAATGGTGTGGCAAGTGGAGCACTTTCTTGTGCCCGTGGTGTAGCCGCCGTGAGGACCTTTGCGATCCGCCGCAACAGGACTTGTACCGTGACAGCCGACACAGTCGGTGCTCGCCGGAGAACCGACTTCATCGAACGCCAAAGCGGGCGACGTCGCCAAGGCGACGAACACCAGCGTCCCGATGAGCAAACGAAGAGCTCTCAAAATGCATGCCGTTCTCTCAAACCCGCGCACTGGGACCAGTGGCGGGTACTATCTCTATACTAACGAGCGAACGCCGTACTCACAATGGTTGACCATTGTTCACTCCTCGACGACCCTTACCACCTGAACACGATCGTTCTCCTTGTCGGCGACCAAGAGAAGATCCCCCTGCGAATCCACATCGTTCGGAAAGTTGAACTGACCGGCTTCCGTCCCGCGCTCGCCGAACGTGTCCATGACGTCACCCTCGGGCGACACCCTCACTATCGAGAACTCGAAAGTGTCAACCACGAGTATGTTGCCCTCGGCATCAACCGCCAGTCCTCGAGGCAACCCGAGCGGTGCATCCGACGCTGCGTTCGACATACCCTGAGGCCCGCCAAGGACCCACACGACCTCACGCTCAGAATCAAAGGCGATCACGCGGTTGTGATTGGAGTCCGCCACATAGACTGTGCCGTCCTGGGCCACCGCCAACCCGTTGGGGTGGTCCAAGTCGCCTTCGCCAGAGCCCGGTTTCCCGAACTGCTCCACGTACTCACCTTCTGTCGTGAACACGAACACCTGATACTGGTCGGTCACGTAGACAAGGTCACCGGCAACCTCAACATCTGTGGCAGCGATACCCGTGCCATCTTGACCCGAGCTCCCTTTGCCCACTGATGACTGAGCATCTGGGAACGCTCGAATGAACTGGCCATCAGCCGTGAACACCTGCACCTGATCGTTTCGGAAGTCAGCAACGTACACTTTGCCATCCGGGCCGACGTCGATTCCCGCGGGGAAGTTCAGCTCACCGGGATCCCAGGTGGATTCGATACCCTGGAGCGGTTTCGCAACCCCGAAACCACCGAACTCGAACTGGAACTGGCCCCTGTCGTCGAAAACGCAGATACGATTGTTGCCCGTATCGGACACGTATATTGCTCCAGATTCCCCAAATGCAATGCCCAAAGGTCTCTCAAAGAGTGGATTCTCGCCAGTCCCTGGACCTGCGAGCATCATCACCGGCTCCACACCCGCTTGTACGGAGGATGCATCGGGGGACAGGGCCCCATCCGGAAGAGTTGAGATGAGCACCGCGATCAGCACGCTCAGCATGACGGCGAGCGCGATCGCCAGCCCGATGAAAGCGTGTCGATTGGTGAGGCGGAATCCCGCGGGTTTCTTGGCAGTGTTCTCACTCACGGTTGAACCCCAAGCCTTTCGAGCCCATCGCGGGCCTCCTGCATGTCTGGATAGTACTCAAGCGCGTACCGATACCGGGCCTCAGCCCAATCAGGGTGATCCGTATTCTCGTACGCCAGCCCCATCAGATATTGGAGATCCGCCATTTCGGGATGCTCAACGACGGCCGGACGTACAGCAGCGATCAACGACTGGTAGTGCCCGAGCGTCGCATAGTACTCACCCAACGCCTTGGCTGCAAGCGCATGGGTCTCATTGGCCTCGAGCACGTTCCAGAGGGATTCTTCGGCAGCATCGTCGATGCCGAGCTCGAGGAGAACGATCCCTTTGTTGTAGTTGGCCGCCATGTCGAGCGGACTGGAGCGGAGCACCACATCGTAATGATCCAGCGCGAGATCGTACTGCCCGTCCTGCTGATACGCGAAACCGAGCGCAAGATTCGCAGCCTCATCTGCAGGGTCGAGTCGTACCGCCTCTTCCCAACGATCGATCTCGATGGACTGCGGTGTGGTCACGGTGTCGTCGGAGAACAGACCACGAACCAGATACCCCCCGAAACCGACCACTGCGAGCAGCAACACGAGCACGAGCACCGCAAGCCAGGTGGGGACAAGGTCGTCGCTATCCGGCTCCTGGGGCACAGCCGTATCGATCACAGTCTCCTCGGTCATCGAGAGTACCCTTCCGATGAGGCGCGGTTCAGATGGAATGAGAGAATCTGAAGGTCTGCGGCAACGTCCGCCTGCCTGACAGAGACATCGTCCGGCACTGTCAGCGTGCAAGGGGCGAAGTTGAGTATCGCCTTGATGCCGGACGCCACCAGTGCATCGCATGCCTTCTGCGCCGACGCAGCGGGAACCGTGAGTATCGCAAGCTCTATGCCCTCGCGCTCAACGGCATCCGCGATATCGTCGATCGAAGTAACGATCAGACCCTCGATCTCGGTGCCCACCTTGTCGGGATCGGTGTCGAACACCGCGACGATTCGAACGCCACGGGCGGCGAATCCCTGATATCCCAGAAACGCGCTACCCAATCGTCCGAACCCCACGAGCGCAGCCGAACGAGACTCGGTGATCCCCAGCCGACGCATGAGATGAACCACGAGATCATCAACGTCGTAGCCGATTCCACGAGTTCCCAGCTCACCCAGATGAGAGAGATCCTTGCGCACTTGCGCCGCATTCGTACCGGCTCGATCGCCCAACTGCTTGGAATTGAGCACGGTCAACCTCTCGCCCTGTGCTTCCAGAAGACACCGCAAGTACAGCGGGATACGCTGCACCGTCATTGCCGGCACATCGCGCTCGCTATGCTCATTTGCCACGTGGGTCATGGTCGCTCCAGCCTGTGCAGCGAATATAGGCGAGCCTACTCCGATTCGCTTTCCGTGTTGCCAAGAATCTGGTCGAGCAAGGTCTGGGCGTCAGTCCTGGCCGGGTTGCGAGCCAGCACTTCCTCAAGAAGCGGTATCGCCTCTTCATCTCTGCCTGTAGCCATGTAGACCTCTGTGAGCAACAGGCGGGGGTCAGCCCACCTGGGATCCATTTCAGCAGCACGAATCAAGTGGATCTCCGCCTGCTCGTAGTCCTGACCAATGAAATACGCTCGGGCCAGATGGAAGCGCACGGCAGGACCATATTGCTCCACCTCCACCCCCCGCAGTCCGATGTCTATCGCCTTGTCCAGATACGAAGGGTCGAGATACTCCGCGCCCAAGTTGTACATGGCCGTGAGGAACACGTAGTTGTCATACTCCGGCTCGACGAACTCGATCGTGTCGAGCATGGCCGCCTCGGCTCGCAGGAAACTGGCACGCGCCTGGTCTATCACGAGCGTCGCGTCCTCACCGGCCTTCTGCATCTGCAAAGCCTGGGTAATGAGACTTATGAACGCTTCCTGATGCGCCATTCCAAGCTCGGCTCGATACATGTCGTTATAGGGGTTGAGCGAGATCGCTTTCTCAATGTGCTCGATCCGAATACCGTCGCCATCGGATATGCGTGACTGGAGGTAGTAGTGATCAGCCACGAAGTAGTTGACGTTGAGCACCGAACCCGCTGCGACAACGAAAATGAGCAGAATGGCCACGACGGAACCCCACGACGGCGCCTTTACCCGCGTCGAAACGGCGAGTGGCGATAGCACCACGGCCATGGAAACCCACAACAGGAATGTGGATCCGGTGACCGAGAGCCCGAACATCAGGTGCGCCAGATAGCCTGCGCAAGCAGCCCAGAACCCGACCAGCACCAGGCGTTCGCTTCCCTCGTACTTGCGGAACAACATACGTCCGGATTTCCATGCCACTGTGCCGAATATGCCGTAGAGCAGCAGGAAGCCGGGAACACCCAGCGCCGAACCGACCTGCAAAGGATAGTTGTGCACGTTGTCGGCCACTGAAAGATAGCCGGCATCGGCCACATAGCGCTCAGGCTTGAAGGCCGGGAACACGAGTCGGAACGTGTCGGCCCCGAAACCGAATATGGGACGATCCTTGATCGCGTTGATGGCAGCTTCCCATATCTCGAAACGCGTCTTTGCGCTGCCCCCGTCAAAGTCGGTGATGGAGCTCAGTCGCTTGCCCACATTCATGACCGCATTGGTCGCGCTGAGACTCTTGTACACCACAAGCGCGGCAGCAGCACCGATCAGACCCATGAAGGTGTAGTCCACCTCATTGAGCTTGACGCTGTGATGCCACGCGAGTCCGATCACGAGCAGCATCGCGAAAGCGCCACCGATCCATGCACCTCGCGTGAATGCGACTATCCAACAGACCACCGTGACCAGGAATCCACCCCAGTACACGAAACGCATGCCCCGTTTGCTCTCAGAGAGCGCAAGTGCGAGCGAGATGGCCAGAGGGAACACCAGGAAACCGCCCAGAAGATCCGGATTGCCGTACGTGGCGAATGCGCGATTGGCCTCGAAAGGCAGATTGCCCCAGTTTATCGGGTCGATGCCCAAGTACTGCCCGACACCATAGAGGCTCACGATCGTTCCAGACCAGAACAGAGTGCGAGCCAAGACTCGAATGCGCGATGCTCTGTCGGCCAGCTGCACGGTAATGAAGAAGATAGCCGCATAGTTGACGAAGGAGATGAGTCCCTCGAAGCGACGGTACTTGCCGAAGATGGCAGTCGGGGGATGAATCGAAGTGAAAGAGGTGATGAGAACCCAGCCCAGGAACACACCGATCAGCCACTCGACCTTGGTGCGGCGGATGCGCCCGCCGTTCATGAGTATGTGCCAGCCCCACGCACCCAGGGCTATCAGAGTGAATCCGCGCTGAAAACACACCTTGATGATGTCGAACTGGTCGTAGGTCCACGGCAGGGTGCCGTCGGCCACACCGGGAATCCACCCGGGATTGGAAATGGCGAGCGGCACGATGAAGATCATCGCGTTCAGACACCACCATGCGATCTTCTCAGCCAAGGTCATGGGACCCATGAATGTGTCCGCTGCAGCCGGAATCGCAGGCTTCCTTGCAGCCGGCTGGCTGTTCGACATCTTGCTTTTCTTCTTCGCCACGCGAATCTCCTATCGTGCTCCACGTCCGGTCAGCACCACGCGCAGCGTCTCAAGCACGATCTGCGCGTCCATTGCCAGGTTCTGATGATACATGTATATGAGGTCGTATTTGAGCTTGCGTTCCGGAGTCGTCGCATATCCGCCGCTCACCTGCGCCAGTCCCGTCACGCCCGGCTTCACGTTGAACCGCTCGCGATAGCCGGGAATGTCGATCATGTTCTGGTCGACGAAGAACTTCCTCTCCGGCCGAGGACCCACGAAACTCATGTTCCCCTTCAGGATATTGAACAGCTGAGGAAGCTCATCTATTCGATAGGTGCGCATGAAACGCCCCCATGGAGTCACGCGTGGGTCGTCCTCGCTAGCAAGCACGGGCCCTGTCTTCTTTTCGGCGTCGCGAACCATGGTGCGCAGCTTGAACACCTCGAAAAGCTTCAGCTCCTTGCCGACGCGCTCTTGCCTGAAAAGCACCGGGAAGCCCATGGTCGCCACAGTACCGACCCAAGCGAGGACGAGCACCGGACTCAGCAACACCAGGATCAGCAGTGCTCCTACCAGGTCGATCGAACGCTTCACGCTCGTCATATATGGCGGGACACTGGAGCGGGTAACCTCCATGAGCGGGATGTCGCTGATACGCGAATCCACCGTGCCGATGAAGATCTCATAGAGTTCGGGGACTACGTCAACACGCACGTCGGACTCTTGCGCCAACGCGAGGTCCTCGACGAGCGCACGCAGTTCGATGGGAGAGACGATGATCACACGGTCGACACGATTCTCGGCCACCACGCGTGCGGCGTCAGCCGGACCTCCCAGGACCGACAGCCCGTCCACAGGCGGTGACTCGCCGACATGCTCCTGCTCGGTGCCCGCCAGAAGCCCGACGACTCGGTAGCCCCAGCGAGATCTGCGCTTGAGCTCGGCCGCCAGCTCGATCGATACGTCGCCCACGCCCACGACCAGCACGCGCTGTTCGGGCCACTCGATCGAGACCAGCCGCATGAACAGCAGCCGCCAGCCGACCAAAGCCGCGTTGTGCAGGAACCAGCTCATGAGGATCGCGAGACGCGAGAACGAGAAGAAGCGCGGACCACCCATGAATGAGACGGCCGCTGTCAGGATCGCACCCAGCGTGACTGCCGAGAAGACCGCTCTGGCGACTGACCAAGTGCTCTCGGTGCGCTCGGGCTCGTACAGACCGTATATGTAGCCCGTCGCCAGGTAGATCAGCGTCAGGATAGGTGCGAGTGCGATGTACGCATCGAAGTTGAACGCGGGCAGCACGCCGCCGAAGCGCACATAGAACGCGCCCACGAAGGCGATATTGATCAGCACCGCGTCAAAGAGCACTGAGAGTGATATGAATCGTCCTCTGGACATCTACGCCCTTCCGGCAGAGTGCAGTGCGATGGCCTCATCGTAAACTGCCAGCGTGTCGGATGCCATTCGGGGGATCGTGAAATCGGTGCGAGCGCGCTCAAGCGCCTGCGCGCCTAGTCGCGTGCGCAAGTCGTCGTCACCGACGAGACGGGCGAGGGCTCGCTCAAGCGCATCCGAGTCCCCCACAGGCACGGTGAGACCGGTGACACCATCCATATTGGCGAACGGGACACCTGTGGTGAGATCGGTCGAGACAACGGGCGTACCCGATGCGTGCGCCTCGATCTGCACCAGACCGAACGCTTCGGACCGCGCTGTTGAAGGCAGACAGAATACGTCGGCGGCCCTGAACCACGCCACGAGATCGTCAAAGGGTTGCGAAGGCAGGAAAGTCACGCGATCCTGAACGCCTCGCGCCGTCGCCATCTCCCGCAGCTCACCCTCGATCGGGCCGCTGCCGATGAGCACGAAGTGCGCGTCGACACTTGGGATCGCTCTCATGAGCACGTCGACGCCCTTGTAGTACACGAAACGCCCCACGAACAGCACGATCGGCTTGCCGGGATGCTGCGCCCGGAGCTCCTCGGCACGTTGCACACGCTCTGGCGTGGCCGAGAAGCGATCGACGTCGATGCCAAAGGGGATCACGCGGCACTTGTCGGCACGCGGGGCCAGGAACTCACTGTGCTCCACCATGTTGGGACTGCTGGCGATGATCAGATCCACGCGGTCCAGCACGCGGTCGAGGACGGGCTTGTAGGCCGCGAGGAGCTTCTTCTGACGCACGATGTCGCTGTGGTAGGTGAGCACTGTCGGAATGTCAGTGCGTGCGGCGAGCCAGGAGAACTCGCCCCACGGATACGGGAAGTGCAGGTGCAGGACGTCGGGCGAATCATGGCGGGACTGCTCCGCGCGAATGACCTTTCGCATGGATGGTGCGACGGGGGTCGAGGCGTAGGCGAAGGTACGCGGGAGGCGGCGGACGGACACGCCGTCGATCTCCTCGGCCACCTCGTTGCGGCCCTCGTTGGCGACTAGAGCGCGCACCTGGGCTCCGGCATCGGTCAGACCACGCGCGAGGTCGCGCATGTGGAACTCGATGCCTCCCAGATGCGGCGGGTAGTACTTGTTGATCATCGTCACGCGCATGCGGGGCTCACTACTCCTGTTCAACCAGCGCGATGCAGGCGGCGATCAGACGGTTCACAGCGTCCATGTCGGCAGCCTCAGCGTAGACGCGAACGAGCGGCTCGGTGCCTGAGGGACGCAGAAGCAACCAGACATCGCCCGGGAACAGGAACTTGATGCCGTCGGTGCGGATGATGTCCAGGACCTCGAGTCCGTCGATGGTGCCAGGTGACATGGTGGGCACGCGGGACAGGAACGCGTCCTTGACCGCGGGATCGATCTTGAGGTCGGAGCGGGTGTACTCCAGGCGACCGGTCACTGCGAACAGGTCGTCCACGAGCTCGGCCAGGCCTGAGCTGCGCATGGCCATCATCTGGGCGAGCAGCAGCGCCATGAGCAGCCCGTCACGCTCTCGCACGTGGGCGGGGATGCCGATGCCACCGGACTCCTCGCCGCCCAGAAGCACGCCTCCGGCGACCATCTCTTCGTATATCCACTTGAACCCAACGGGCGTGGTCACGACCTCGAGCCCCAAGTGGGCTGCGATCCGGTCGACCACCACGGAGGTCGAGAGCGTTTTGACGACCTTGCCGGTCATGCCGCGATCCTCGACCAAGTGCCGCACAAGGAGCGCGATGATGCGGTGCGGGTTCACGAACTCCCCGTTGCAGTCCACAGCGCCTATGCGATCCGCATCGCCGTCAGTCACGAAAGCGGCGTCGAGTCCTTGGTCGCGAACAAGCGCGGAGACCTCCGCTATGTGCGGCGGGATCGGCTCGGGGTGCAGGCCGCCGAATCCCGGATTGCGCTCACCGTGGATCTCGGTGACCACCACACCCATACTGCGGAGCGCGTCGGCGAGATATCCCTGGCCTGCGCCGTAGAGCGGGTCGACGGCGACTTTGAGATTCGCCGCGCGAATGACGTCCGTGTCGACCAGACCGCGCAGAGAGTCGAGATACGGGCCCACCATGTCGACGACCTCATAGTCGCCGCGAGCGGTGGGTTCGTCGGCGGTAAGGGCCGCTTCCACGCGGTCGCTGAACGAGACCGGCGATGCTCCCCCGTCGGACATGCGAAGCTTGAAGCCCAGATAGGCCGACGGATTGTGACTGGCGGTCAGCATCACGCCGCCGATCGCCTTGTCATCCTGCGAGACGCTCCAGCAGAGCGCGGGTGTGGGCAGATAGCGATCGGTCACCTGTACGCGCAGCCCGTGCGAGGCGAGAACCTCTGCGGCTGCCCGAGCGAACGACTCGGCCTCGAAGCGGGTGTCGTGACCCACGAGCACCAGTCCGCCGGGCGCGTCCTGAGAGAACACACGACCCGCGGCATCCGCGACCCGTCTGAGATTCGCGTATGTGAAGTCGTCGCCGATCACTGCACGCCAACCGTCGGTACCGAACTGGATGTCACTCGTGCACATCTGGAGTCATCTCCCCTTTTCACTGGCGCAGAACGTGATCGTGCGTATACATAATGCCCTATCCGGCGTGACCGATGAACCGATTGAAACCGCATCGTTGCAGGTATACTTGTGCCGACACATCATGGGGAGTGCCCCAACCGACTCACGGAAGGTGCCATGATCGACCAAGAAGAACCCATTCAAGACCTGCACGCGATCATTCTGGCCGGAGGAAGCGGTGCGCGATTCTGGCCGCTGTCTCGCGAACTCAGCCCCAAGCAGATGCTCTCGATATTCGGCGGAGTGAGCCTGATCACGCAGGCCGTACGGCGAATCCGGCCCCTGCTGAAGGATTCGTGTCTCCACGTGCTGACCAACGAAGCCCTGCGCGATGAGTTGCGCAATCATCTGACCGCTCAAGAAGAGCTCGTGGGACTCGACATGGAGTTCCTGGCTGAGCCGACACCACGCAACACTGCACCTGCGATAGCTCTTGCAGCGGCATACCTCGTGGCCCAAGACCCCGACGCGCTCATGATCGTGCTCCCCAGCGACCACCTGCTCCAGGATGGCGACGTCTGGCGCGACACGATCGCGCTCGCGAGCGACCTGGCCCGCGATGGACGACTCGTGACAGTCGGTCTATCTCCGGACAGGCCGGAGACCGGCTACGGATACATCCACGCCGGTGACGCGATCGACGGCTTCGAGCGCGGAGCGTCGCGCGGTCACTCGGTCGTCGAGTTCGTCGAGAAGCCCGACTATGCAACCGCTGAGCGCTTCCTGGCACAAGGCTGCTACCTCTGGAACTCCGGCATGCTCGTGGCCCGCGCATCCGTGATCCTGGACGAGCTCGTGGCTGCGGGCGCGGCCGCCGCGACCCCCGATTCCGAGAACGGTGCGCAGATCGCCCGCGTGGCACGGGAACTCGCTGCTGCGGGCCCCGCCTCGTGGAACACCGATGCCGCTCGCAACGCTTTCGCCTCGCTGCCGGCCGTGCCGTTCGACAAGGCCGTGCTCGAGGTCTCCGCCCGCGTCGCGGTGGTCCCCGCTCAGCTGGAGTGGTCCGACGTGGGCTCTCTTCTGGCGCTTGCCGATCTCGACGCGCCCGACGAGCGGGGCAACGTGCTCGTCGGCAACATCACCGATATCGACTCGCACGACGTGATCGCGTACTCGGCCGACCGCCTCGTGGCCACTCTGGGGCTCAAGGACCTGATCGTGGTCGACACCGCTGACGCGACGCTGATCGCCGACAGATCACGCGCTCAGGACGTACGCGGGATCGTCGATGCTCTCAAGGCGTCCGGAAACCCCGAGGTCGTATCGAGCCGAGAGTCCCTGCGTCCATGGGGCTCTTGGACGCTTCACATGAAGGCGCCCGGCTTCCAGATCAAGTCGATCGTGGTGCGCCCCGGTCATCGCCTCTCGCTGCAGAGCCACACGCAGCGGTCGGAGCACTGGGTCGTGGTCGAGGGTACTGCGATCGTGGAGCGCGACGGCGTGGCCATGACTGTGGCCGCCAACGAGTCGGCGTACATCCCGATCGGATGCCGGCACAGGCTCTCCAATACCTCCGATGAGAGCCTCCGCGTGATCGAGGTCGCCGTCGGCGACTATCTGGGTGAGGACGACATCGTCCGCTACGAGGACGACTGGGGCCGAGAAGGGAACTGACTCTCAGGGACCCTAGCGCGCCCTGAAGCGCCGGTAGATGGCGAGATGGCGCTCGATCATGGATGCCGACGAGTACTCATCGAGCACGCGCAGGCGTGCCCTGGCGGCCATGGCGCCAGCAGCGGCCGGGTCGGCAAGAAGATCAGCTATCGCCTCGGCGAGGGCCTTGGGATCGCCGGGCTCAACGAGGCGAATCTCCTGACCGTCCTCGAATGCGTCCCTGATGCCTTCGAGATTGGAGGCGACAATGGGCCGGCCGAGCGCGGCGGCCTCCAAGAGCGTCGTTGGCATCCCGACCCCCGTGGACGGAAAGACGCAGATGGCCATTTGGGCGAGCACCGCAGGCACGCTCTCAACCAAGCCAGTGAAGTTGACTCGCAGCGCTCCGGGTTGCGAGTGAAGCGACCGTAGCGCAGGACCGTCACCCGCGATCACCAGGTCGCACGCCGTTCCCATCGAGTCCAGTATGGGCGCGGCGGCAACGAGAGCGGTCAGACCGCGACTGAACTCGAGAGCACCGCCGTAGCCGACGATGGGACCTCCCCTGCGCGCGATCGCCACCGGTTCGACCGATTGGCGGATCACGCGCTTGATGTCCACACTGGCTGGGTCCACTCTGATGCGCTCGGGATCGATCCCAACCGCGGCGATCTGCGGGACCAGCTCGTCGCAGTCGACGACTATAGCGTCGGCATGACGGATGGTGTCCCGGTCCAGCCTGTCAAGCACCCACCGCGAGAACGGTCCCACACCGCCGCGGGGCCAGTCGGTACAGGGAATGGAGTTGACGACGCCCACCGGCAGGTCGCGAGCAGCCCACCGCACGATCAGATCGGCCTCGAGCCCCGTGGAGTGTGCGACGACCGGCACGTAGCGCTTGAAGTACTTGCGCACGCGAGACTCCGTGCGCAAATAGTTGAAGCGATCCAGGACATAGGGCGAGACCGTGGCGCCGATGTCACGCGCCGCATCAGCCATGGGAGAACGAGGGTGGCATATCACGAGACATGTCGCGCCACGCGCGAGAAGGACCACCATGACCTTGACCATACGTCGCTCCACGCGACCCAGCGCACGACCGCTGTGACTCGACAGGAAAACGAACGTGGATGTTTCGTAGCCCCTGACCACGCAGGGCGCCCCCCTTACGAAATGCCGATGAGGTCACGGTAGATAGCCAGATAGTCCTTGACCATTCTTTCCACCGTAAAGTGCTCTGTTACACGTTCACGTCCAGCTTCGCCCATACGTTTCGCGCGCTCAGGGTCTCCGAGCAGCTCAAGTACGGCGGCAGCGAGCGCCTCCGGGTCACGCGAAGGCACGAGCAGGCCAGTCACGCCGTCGGTCACGACCTCCGGCAAACCGCCGGCGTCTGTGGCAACAACAGGCTTGCCGAGCGCTCCAGCCTCGCACGGAGTGATACCGAAACCCTCTGAGCGCGACGGGACGACCACGACATCCACAGCGTCCAGCACAGCGACCGCCGACGGAACATGACCAAGGACGCTCAGGCGGCTGCCCAGATCCAACTCGACGGCCAGAAGTACGAGTACCGCCTGCTGGCTTCCGCCTCCCGCGACAACGAAACGCGCGTCGGGCCGTTCGGCGGCAACAAGAGCCGCCATCCTCACGAACTCCTCGGGACCTTTGACCTGCTCGAGCCGACCGGCCATGCCGATCAACGGCCCATCGCCGACAGGAAGGCTGACCGGGGCGGCCTCGGCGAGCTCGGCCTCGACTGCGGGGATGTCCACGCCGCCGGGAATGACCGTGATCCGGTCTGGATCTGCGCCGAGCGCCAGCAACCCGTCTGCAACCGCCTGAGTGATAGGCACCAGTGCGTCGGCGCGTGGGATCGTGATCCGGTCGAATCGATCGCGGATCATCTGCTCGAGCCATGACGCACCCGCCAAGCGAGGTGCCTTGGGGTCGACCAGCACGGAGTTGATCACGCATGCGTTCGTCGACGTCTGAGCGATGCGCGAGATGATACTGGTGAGATAGCCGTTGGAGTGGATCAGCTCGATGTCATGCTTCCGCACGTAGCCGACGAGCCGCGAAGCGGAGGCCCACGGATTCTTGCGGTTCAGGTCGTCGGGCGACACGGTCGCGCCCAGTGCGCGCATCTCCGATTCGACGCCGGTGCCAGGGCAGCAGATGACGTGCACGTCCATGCCTGCATCGCGCGCGCCCATGACGAGGCGGCGCATGTGGACTTCTCCGCCACCAAGCCCCGAACCGGTGAAGTTGTTGACGAAGACTATGGGATGCGGCTCGCTCACGCGTCCGTGTCGCCCTCTGGCCCCAGGAACCAGTGCCGAGAGGCCTCGAAGTCCACCTGCGCCTGCTCGTAGTCGCCCACGCGGCCGATGTCGAGCCAGTACTCGTCGGTGTGATGCGTAGCCACGCGCCCGCCCTGCTCGATGATGCGCATGAGCAGATCGGGCATGCCCAGCGACTCGCCCTCAGCGATCAAGTCCACTGCCGACGAGTTCACGACGTAGATGCCCATGCTGACCTCGTGCGTGTGCACGGGCTTCTCGTCCCAACCCACTAGCGATCCCGACTCGCCCACGCGGACCACGCCGAACTCGACTGGGAAGTCGCGAGTGGTGGTGACCGCAGTCGCCCGGGCGCCGCTCGCAACGTGCTCGCGCATGAGCGCGGCGTAATCGAGCGTTGTGAGCACGTCACCGTTCATGACCAGGTACTCGGTCGCGTCGGTCTGCACGAGCTTGAGCGCGCCTGCGGTGTGCAGGGGCGTCTCCTCGTGCGTGTAGTCCAACGCGAGCCCCCACTTGGAGCCGTCGCCACAGTAGGCCTTGATGAGCTCCGCCAGGTGTCCGGTGGAGACCGTGATGTCGTTGAACCCGGCGCGAGACAGCTGCTGGAGCACGATATCGAGCACCGGCGTGTCGCCAACGGGCACGAGCGGCTTGGGGAATCCGACC
>JAQIBK010000150.1 GCA_027859125.1 Actinomycetota bacterium
GTCTGGCGTGGAACGGTCTTGCGCTGAGCACAGGCCAGAACTTCCCCGATGCTCTGGCCGGTGGAGTGCTCGCAGCTCGCAATGGCTCGGTAATGCTGCTCACGGCATCGACGGCTCTGCCCGCAGACGTGGGCGCCAAGCTCACCGCAGAGCGTGACTGGATAGAGGATGTCTACTACCTGGGCGGTCTGAGCGCCATCTCGCAGGACGTGCGTGATGCGGTGGCGGACATACTGCACTAAGGGCGTCACGTTAAGTGATTCATGAGAGTTCCGGCTACCCCAAAGGTGGTCGGAACTCTCGTTGCTGCATTGAGTTTGTGCCTGGCTCGAAAACGACCCCTCGCCGACTCTCGATTATCGAATCTGCAAACCAAACTGCAAACGCGCCAGACACAACAGGACGTGGCCAGACGGTGCTAGACGGTACGAAGGGATATGAACTCGAAAACCGTTATGCGGGTATCCCCCGTATCGAGGGTTCGAATCCCTCCCTCTCCGCCATACGCAGGACAAACGTGGTCCCGGTGCTTCTGAAGAGGAGGCCGGGATTGCGGCGCTTCATTCCTTGCCGGTAGGCGCTCCGCTCACAAGGTTCTGTTGATTGAGATATCATGACGTAGGAATCGGGTGCGAAATGTATGGGGGCTCGTGCCTGCAAATAAGTCTAGATCTCTAGACAAGGGGAGTTTGCCATGCGCCGAATCGCTTCCGTACTGATCCTTTCCGTAATCCTTCTGATCGCACTTCCTGCGGCGGTACATGCTGCGCCCGTATTCGTATCGGTCTTCGGCAGCGATGCTGTTGGTGATGGAAGCCCTGGCAATCCATATGCGAGTGTCCAGCATGCGATCGATATGGCTGGTGCAGGCAACGACGTCTACGTGGGCGCCGGGACGTTCGTTGAGAACGTTGTTATGAAGGACGGAGTCTCACTATACGGTGCCGGTGCCGACGAGACGACGCTTATGGGAGTGGCCGCTTCTCCGCCCCCAGTTGTTGCAACTAGAGTCAGCGCGATGGCATCTGCTGTAGCCGACGATGTTCCTGCGCCCACAGGTGGCACGGTGGTGACAGCTTCCAGCATCGGTGACGGTGAGACGATTTCCGGTTTCACGATCACTCGCGGCTCAGGTAGCTACGGAGGCGGCATCGTCTGCGCGTTTTCCTCGCCGACGATTACAAATAACACCATCATCGGCAACTCTTCCACTTGGCACGCTGGAGGCATAATCGCCAATGAAGACTCCTCTCCGACCATCACGAACAACACCATCGCTGACAATATGACGGGTGGATCTGGCGGTGGCATCTACTGCTGGTCCTCTGTTCCAACTTCGCCGACGATATCGGGTAACACCATCACGGGCAACACCGCTACCTACGACGGAGGTGGCATCTCTTGCGAGGCTACATCTTCGCCGACGATCTCGGACAACGCCATCACCGGCAACACCTCATACAGTGGCGGCGGGATCTATTTTGAGTTCGGCGCTCTGATGATTGAAGACAACACCATTTCAGGGAATTCGGGCGGCGGTATCTACTGTTTCGAGTCTCCTATGTCGTCGATCGTAGGCAATACGATTACCAACAACAGTGTTCTGGACGGTGCAGGCGGCGGCATCTTCAGTCACGAGTCCTTGCAGACAATCCTGGGAAATACCATCACTGGCAACAGCGCCTCAACTGTCGGCGGGGGTATCTTCATTGGCTATGCCTCGCCTTCAATCGTCGACAACGTTATCAATAGCAATGATGCTTACGAGGGCGGCGGCATCGGCTGCTACTCCTCCTCGCCGACCATCACGAACAACACGATCACCGACAACGATGCCGCCTTCCTCGGCGGCGGCATCTCATCCTTCTCGGGCTTCCTGACGATCACGAACTGCATCATCTGGGACAACGGGGACGACCTGAGTGGCTGCTCTGCCACGTACTCGGATATCGAGGACGGGGATGCGGGACTCGGCAACATCTCGGCGTCACCGAGCTTCGCCGGTACCGCCACCGTCGACTTCCGCTTGACCTCCGGCTCGCCTTGTATCGACGTGGCCACATCGACAGCGGCCCCTGCTGCGGACAAGATCGGCGTCTATCGCCCTCAGGGCGCAGGCTACGACATGGGGGCCTACGAGTACTTCCCGCTTGCAGATGCAGCTCCGATTGACCCGGCGCTCTCCTCGGTCACTCACATGGAAGGCGTCTGGTCGCTCGACCCTGACATCACGATCGATATCGTGGGGGCTGCCGGTACGGTGGCACCTGTGGACGGGTTCGCGATATCTGTCAGTATGAACGCCACCGAGTACCCGGTGTCGGTCGCCACGCATGACGCGACGACCACATCGTTCGAGTTCAGTGCGATACCCGATGGTGTCTACTACGTGAACGTCGCCACGGTCGACGATGTCGGCAACTGGTCTGTCGGCGCGCACTACGGGCCGATCATGATCGACACGATCGATCCGATCGATCCGACGCTTGGCTCGCCGAGCCATATGCCAGGCGTCTGGAGTACCGAGACCTCGATCACACTTTCACTCTCTGGTGCTGACGGCACGGGATCGGGCGTAGGTGGCTACAGCATCGAATGGACCCAAGATGCCGCCACGATCCCGACACAGACGATCACGCATTCTGCTACAACAACATCGACCACATTCGGCGCATCCGAGGGTGCATGGTACGCACACGTGAGTACAGCCGATGAGGCAGGCAACTGGACTAGCACGGCTCACTTCGGTCCGCTCAAGATCGACCAGACTGGCCCGATGGTCACCGATGATTCGACTTCCGCTTGGCAGATGGGCCCTGTCACGCTGACGTTCACTGAGGCGGATGCCGGTGCGGATTCCTCCATGTTCTACTACAGTCTCGATGGTAGCGCCGAGGCAACCACGATGGCTTCGATGGTCGCCACGGGCACAGGCGTGCATGAACTCGAGTACTACGGTGTGGATTCGGTCGGGAATGCGGGACCGCTCGGTCATGCGACGTTGCGCTTAGATAACGACGTGCCTGTGAGCTCCTCGGATATCGACTCGGTATGGCAGCAGGGTCCGGTCGATGTGACGATCGCCGCTACTGATGCTCACTCTGGCGTGAATGGCATCACCGCGACGATCACCGACCCATTGAGTGCCGTGACGCCGATGTCGGTGATGTCGGACACGATGACCTTTACCGTCTCAGTCGAGGGCACCACTACTGTCGACTACTTCGCGACCGACAATGTCGGCAATATGGAGATACCGCTCTGCGAGATGGTGCGAGTGGATTACACCGCTCCTGTGGTCTCGATGGCCCCGCTAGCTACGGCTGCGATCGATACCGTCACCTTCAAGATTGCGGCTACCGATTCACTTTCCGGTGTGGCAGGCATCTACTACTCACTCGATAGTGGACCAATGCAGGCGAGTGACACGGTCACGGTCAACAAGGTGGGAGACCACACGATCACTTTTTGGGCGGTGGATATCGCAGGTAACGAAAGTGCTCATGACACACAGGATGTGCGAGTAAGTCCCTCCAAGACGAAGCATGTGGGTGTGTCTGGCGCGGACCGCTACGCAACAGCCGTGGCAGTATCTATGAAGAGCTTCCCTGATGGTGCAGATGCAGTGATCATCGCTACCGGCGTGAACTGGCCGGATGCTCTCGGCGGAGCTGCTCTTGCGGGCGTATATGATGCACCTGTGCTGCTTACTGGCGCAGACTCGTTACCACCCGCAGTTGCGGCTGAGATCGAACGTCTCGATCCGGGGCATGTGTTCGTTCTTGGCGGTACAGCTGTGGTCTCGGAGAATATCGAGGCTCAGATACGCGCACTTGTAGTTCCGACAGCCAACCTTGAGCGATTCTGGGGAGCAAGCCGCTATGTCACGACCGAGATCATCGCAGCACGCGTGACCCGCGAGTCGCTCCTCTTTGATGGCACCGCGTTCGTGGCCACCGGTCGTTCCTTCCCGGATGCTCTTGCCGCAGCTCCTATTGCCACAGCGCTCCAACGTCCGCTCTATCTCGCAGGACCGAGTGGACTTGGTGCTTCCACCCTTAGCGCCATGAAGGATGCAGGAGTGACCGATGTCGTGATACTCGGCGGCGAGAGTGCTGTGTCTGCTTCGGTAGAGGCGCAACTTGCCGGTGAAGGTATCGCTCACACCCGACTTGCTGGACTCAATCGCTACGAGACAGCGCTCAAGATAGCGAAGAGCGGTGTGTTCGCAGGGCTTTCCTGGGACAAGGTGGCGCTAGCATGTGGCACCGATTTCCCCGATGCGCTTTCCGGTGGTGTGATGCAGGGTCATGACTCCTCGGTCATGGTGCTCACACCATGTGACTCGCTCAACTCAGGAGTGAAAGATACGCTCGAAGCCAACCGAGACATCATCGGCGAGGTGCGCTACATCGGTGGTGACAGCGCTATCGAGCAGAGTGTGCGCGATGCTGTGAAGCAGGTGTTGTGGTAGGGCGTCTGCAAACCAAAGTGCAAACGTGCCAGACACAATAGGACGCATCCAGACGGTGCCACGTGTGATGATGAGGCTGGATATCCTCGGCATGACTGGGCTGGAACTCTGCGCGTCCTACCTGTATACTTGGGTGCTGGCATTCCTGTGCCCTTTGTGCAGTATGCCGCTGTAATGTAGGCCCCCGACGAAACATGTATGGAAAGCACCCACAACCGACGAAGTCCAACAAGCATTCGACGGACCTGTAGGCGACAACTACATGATTGGCGGGGCCCCGACAGAAAGAAGGGGTCCGAAGATGGAAGAGTTTGAGAACGGTACGATCATCGAGCACGTAGAGTACACCGATGAGGAGTTGCATGCCTTCATCGACGACAAGATGACTGATTTCGATGACGGAGATCTTGTCACCGGTATCATCGTGCAGGTCGAGCGGGACGAAGTCCTGCTGGACATCGGATACAAGTCCGAAGGTGTCATTCCTGCTCGCGAGCTGTCCATTCGCAAAGATGCGAATCCGGCCGATATCGTCTCAATAGGCGAAGAGGTCGAGGCACTGGTTCTCCAGAAGGAGGACAAGGACGGTCGCCTGATTCTTTCCAAGAAGCGCGCCGAGTACGAGCGCGCCTGGGTCAATATCGAGACCAAGTTCAACGAGGGCGAAGATGTCGAAGGCGAGGTCATCGAGGTCGTCAAGGGTGGTCTCATCCTGGACATCGGCCTGCGTGGCTTCCTGCCCGCATCCCTCGTCGATCTCCGCAGGGTCAAGGATCTCGCCAGCTTCATGGGTGAGCGCCTCGAGGCCCGTGTCATCGAGATGGACCGCAATCGCAACAACGTCGTCCTTTCGCGCCGTGTGGTGCTCGAGGAAGGTCGCAAGCACGAGCGTGCCGCCATTCTCACCAACCTGGCCAAGGGTCAGATCCTTGAGGGTGCCGTCTCCTCGATCGTCGACTTCGGTGCATTCGTTGACCTTGGCGGCATCGATGGTCTGGTGCACATCTCCGAGCTGTCCTGGAGCCACGTCAACCATCCGTCCGAGGTAGTCACGGTCGGCGACAAGGTCGCAGTCAAGGTCCTCGACGTGGATCTCGACCGCGAGCGCATCTCGCTGGGCCTCAAGCAGACCACCGAGGACCCGTGGAAGATGCTCGTCCAGCAGTACCCCGTTGGCTCGATCATCGAGGGCAAGGTGACCAAGCTCGTTCCGTTCGGCGCGTTCGTCGAGCTGGGCGACGGCGTCGAGGGTCTGGTGCACATCTCTGAGATGGCCAAGGGTCACGTGGAGACGCCGGAGCAGGTCACTGCCGTCGGCGAGAACGTTCACATCAAGGTGCAGGACGTCGATCTCGACCGTCGTCGCATCTCGCTGTCCATGCGTGCCGCAGCCGAGGCGCTCGGCCAGGTCATCGACATCGAGCCGCTCGAGACGCCTGAGGGTGAAGAGCCCGCCGAGGAGACCGCTGAGGTAGCCGAAGGTTCCGCCGACGAGGCCGCTGTTGAGTCTGACGCCCCCGCCGAGGAGGTTGCCGTTGATTCCGAGGAGACCGTCGAGGTCGTCGAGGAGGCAGCCGAAGAGGCCGCCGCCGAGGAGCCTGTTGTTGAGGAAGTTGCAGAAGAGCCTGCCGCCGAGGAAGTAGCCGAAGAGGCTGCCGCCGAGGAGGACACGCAGGAGTAGCCCCGACAAGTCGGGCATCTAGGTCGTCTGCCGGGGTCGGGTCGCGTATCGTCGCGGCTCGACCCCGTTGCTTCAGTAGGGGGAGGGCTCGAATGTTCGTGATTGCAGTTACTGGTGGCCTGGGCTCAGGCAAGAGCACGGCGGCGAAGTACTTCGAGTCCAGAGGAGCGATAACCCTCGACCTTGATGAGATCGCGCGCGGAGCGCTCTATCCGGGCAGCGAGGCTCTTGCCGCTGTTGTGGAGGTATTTGGGACCGGGATCCTCAAGCCTGACGGTTCCGTTGATCGTGATGAACTCGCCAAGATCGCTTTCGCCGATGCGGGCAGCACGGCGAGGCTCAACAGCATCGTTCACCCGGTCGTGCTCCGTGAGGTGATCGAGGGCATAACTAACCTGCGTCTCATGGAGCGCCCTCCGCGCGTGGTGGTTCTCGAGATTCCGCTTCTGCCGGAAGCGCCCGTGTTCGCGGAAGTAGCCGATACGGTGTTAGCGATTGAAGCGCCGCTTGATATGCGTATCGAGCACGCCGTTGGACGCGGAATGGACCTGGATGAAGTGTGGCGACGTGTGTCGCGACAGTCGACAGATGAAGATCGTGCTGCATTGGCTGATCACGTGATCGTCAATTCCGGTTCCATGGAGGATCTGTTGGCTGAGTTGGGGCGTTACTGGGACGAGGTGGCCCCGGTTGGAACGTAGTAGCCTGCTCGCACCGCACCGTCTGATGGTCATCTTTGTCGTGCTGGTTCTTGCGATCATCACTGTTCTTTTCGTGCGCGGTCCAGGATTCGTTCAGCGGCTGTGGCACCCGATCGATCACGTTGCTGAGATCTCTGACTCCTCCGATCGGCATGAGCTCAATCCCTATCTTGTGTGTGCTCTCATTGAGGCGGAGTCTGATTGGCGTGCCGACATCATCTCGCCGGCTGGCGCCGTGGGTCTGATGCAGGTGCTGCCCGCGACTACCCAGGAGTTGCGAGAGCTGGGCCTGGTCGACCCTGAGCTTGCTGACGGATCCTTGTCAGACCCGGCTGTCAATATCGAATACGGCACTGCTTATCTCCGACTTCTGGTGGAGCGATACCACGAGGTGGAGACTGCCCTTGCGGCATATAACGCGGGAATGGGTAATGTCGATGAATGGGTCGCGGAGGGTGTCGACATACGAGATACCATCGAGTTTCCTGAGACCAGGCACTATGTAGTTCGCGTCGTGCGTGCACGCGACGTCTACACGCAGGCGTACCCCGAGCTGTTTCCGGAATGGAGCGACATTCGTCCATGAGTGACCATCGTTTCGAGGTAGTCTCGGAGTTCGAGCCTGCAGGCGATCAGCCCAAGGCCATCGCGGAGCTTGCCGCCAATGTCCGGGAGGGCACGCGCTACGAGACGCTTCTCGGCGTAACTGGATCCGGCAAGACGTTCACCATGGCCAAGCTGATCGAGGAGGTCCAGAAGCCGACTCTGGTGATGGCTCCCAATAAGACGCTGGCCGCCCAGTTGGCATCGGAGCTGCGCGAATTCCTGCCGAACAACGCAGTTGTGTACTTCGTGAGCTACTACGACTACTACCAGCCGGAAGCCTACGTCGCAGCGAGTGACACGTTCATTGAGAAGGACGCGTCGATCAACGAGGAAGTCGAGAAACTCCGGCATGCGGCCACGGCAGCATTGCTCTCCAGACGTGATGTCGTGGTCGTAGCGAGCGTCTCATGCATCTACGGTATCGGTTCCCCGGAGGACTACGCCGGGATGGCCGCTTTCCTCACCGCGGGTGACGAGTACGACCGCGACAAGCTCATTCGGGACTTGATCGGCATTCAGTACGATCGCAACGACTACGAGCTCAGTCGGGGAACGTTCCGTGTTCGCGGAGATGTCGTCGACATCTTCCCGCCATACGCCGATCATCCCGTCAGGGTCGACTTCTTTGGCGATGAGATCGAGTCCATTTCAGAGGTCGATCTGGTGACCGGTGAAATTCGTGTCGACTTCAAGTGGCTGCCGATCTGGCCTGCGACTCACTACGTGACGGCACCGGAGAAAATGGGCGCTGCGATCGAGGCCATTCGTCAGGAGCTCCAGGAGCGACTCGCCCAGTTCAAGTCGGAGGGCAAACTGCTCGAGGCCCAGCGACTGGAGATGCGCACAAGCTACGACTTGGAGATGCTGCAGAACATGGGTTTCTGCTCGGGCATCGAGAACTACTCTCGGCACCTGGATGGGCGCGAGGTGGGGCAACCTGCGAGCACCTTGATCGATTACTTCCCCGAGGACTTCCTATGTGTGATCGACGAGTCACACGTTACGGTTCCGCAGATCCGCGGTATGCACGCGGGCGATCGCAGCAGAAAGATCAACCTCGTGGAGCATGGGTTCCGACTCCCCAGCGCGCTCGATAATCGACCCCTGCGTTTTGACGAGTTCGAGCAGCGTGTTCCTCAGTTCATCTACGTGTCCGCGACGCCTGGCGACTATGAGCTCAATATCAGCGAACGTATCGTGGAGCAGATCATCAGGCCAACCGGATTGGTCGATCCCCAGATCGAGGTTCGCCCGGTCAAAGGTCAGGTCGATGATCTGATAGCTGAGATAAAGGAACGGGTCGGACGAGATGAGCGTGTGCTGGTGACCACGTTGACCAAGAAGATGGCCGAGGATCTCACGGACTACCTGTTCGAACAGGGTGTGAGGACACGCTATATGCACGGAGACATTGCAACGTTCGAGCGCGTTGAGATATTGCGTGACTTGCGCCGAGGCACCTTCGACTGCCTCGTCGGCATCAATCTGTTGCGCGAGGGACTCGATCTGCCAGAAGTCTCTCTCGTGGCCATTCTCGATGCCGACAAAGAGGGCTTTCTGCGCAACTTCAGGTCACTCATACAGACTACGGGGCGTGCAGCGCGAAACGTCTCAGGAACCGTTCTGATGTATGCCGACAAGGTGACCGACTCCATGAGAGCCGCGATAGACGAGACGGATCGTCGACGTGCGATCCAGGTCGCGTACAACCTGGAACACGGGATAGAGCCACAGACCATCCGCAAGGCGATCAACGACATCGCGCAGTACCTCTCCGAGGGGGAGGTCGAGGTCACGACAGCCGAGGAGGCGGCCAAGGAGCTCTCCAAACTGCCTCACGCTGAAGTAATGAGACTGATCTCCACTCTGGAGGAGGATATGGTGACCTCGTCCGAGGCACTTGACTTCGAAGCGGCAGCTCGATTGCGCGATCAAGTCGTGAAACTCAAAGCTGAGATTGAACGCAGCACGGAGGATGAAGCTCTCGATCGGCTCAAGAAGGGTGCCCGCAAGGGTTCTGATTACGGTCGACGAAAGCGGCGATAGGCCAGAGGAACGCCCGGCGGCTGACCCTGCGTTGTCATGGTGTATACTTACTGGTAAGTAAGTTGGCATTGTGCAGCTCGATCGGACCTCTGCGCAAGTCAGCGCCAATCATCCGGAAGGGTCACTCCAGCCGTGACGACACGCGACAACATATTCTCCGCGGCCCTCGACATGTTCCTGCGTCTTGGATACGAGGGAACCACCCTCGATGCCGTCGCGGATGCGGTCGGCGTGACCAAACCCGCCATCTACTACCACTTCAAGAGCAAAGAAGAGCTCTTCAAAGAGCTCTTTCGCGGGCTGTTCGAGGGTATGGCTCAGGGCTACTTCGCATTGCTCGAGTTGGACGAGAGCACGTCTGAGATGCTTGATTCCCTTTTCGGCGCGCTCAGCATGATCGAAGGTGAGTTCAGCTCATCCGACAATGGCGGGATAGACTTGGCGTACCTGCCTCTCATGATCGATGGTGCACGCCGTTTTCCCGAATTGCGTGAGATCCTCGACGGTTTCTACGCACATTCCATTCTTCTCATCGCCGCGCGTCTGGAAGCGGGCAAAGGCATCGGCGAAGTCCGCATCGATCTTGACTCCAACATGGCTGCCACGGCGCTCATAGCTCAGTTCGAAGGGCTGCTGTTGGTCAGCTCGATAGCACCATCCTGCGATTACCGTGGCATGGAGCCCGGAATCGTTGAACTGTTCAGAAGGGGGATGGAGCCGGCGTAGGTGCCCTTGCGAGCTCAGGGAACGAACAGACATGTGAAAGGAGCCAGAGCACGTGGCGACAGTTATCGAGACAAGGAAATTGAGCAAGTTCTACGGCAAGCACCGCGGTGTAGTGGACCTCGACCTCGCGGTGGAAAAGGGCGAGACCTTCGGGTTCCTTGGCCCCAACGGGGACGGCAAGACAACGACCATCAGATGCCTACTGGGCATGCTCAAGGCGACCGAGGGTGAGTCCTACGTTCTGGGCGAGAAGGTCACCCTGGACGGTTCGGCGCTCCGTAGGCGGATCGGATACGTGCCCGGCGAGGTCTTCATGTATGAGAAGGAGACGGGACGCTGGATGCTCGACTACATGTCGGGATTCCGCGGTGGCAAGGGAGCCCGGGAGGCGGAACTCATTGAGCGCCTAGAGTTCGATCCAAGCCGCAGGATCAAGGAGCTCTCGAAGGGCAACAAGCAGAAGCTGGCCCTGATCATCGGTCTGATGCACGATCCGGAGCTGCTGATTATGGATGAGCCCACCAGCGGTCTTGATCCGCTCAACCAGGAGGTCGTCTTCGACATCATCGAAGAACGCGTTCAGGCCGGCGCGACCTTGTTCTTGTCGAGCCATATCCTTTCCGAGGTCGAGCGCGTGTGCGCGCGAGTCGGAATCATCCGAGAAGGCCGTCTGGTGGCCGATGAGAACATGCGCGACCTCTTTGCCAAGCGGCAGAGGGAGTTGTCCGTGACGTTCTCGGATGTCGTGGACCCCTCTGTGTTCGGCGGAGTGAAGGGTGTGGAGGACATAATTGCCGTGGATTCGAGAACCCTCACCGCCACGGTTACAGGAGATGCTGTCGATGAGCTGATCAAGCATTTGGCCACGCATCGAGTTTCTGACGTGACCATCCAGCATGCGAGTCTCGAGGATGTGTTCATGGAGTTCTACCGCGATGAGCCGATTGAGACTGCGGCGGCAGCACTGGGCGGTGATGCATCATGAGTTGGACTCTCTTCAAGGGAACGATGCATCAGCGCCGCTGGCACCTCTTCTGGTTCTCTGCCAGTCTCGTGGCCTTCTCGTGGATGATGGTGTGGTTCTGGCCGCAGATGGGCGGAGCCGACTATGCCCAGTTGATAGAGACGATGCCACAGGAGATGATCGCACTCTTCGGTGACGCAGATATCTCTATCGCCTCGCTGGGAGGCTTCTTCCAGACTGAGTACTTGGGCCTGATGTGGATCGTGATAGTGGCAAGTGCTGTGATCGGCTATGCGTCAAAGTCGGTTGCGACTGAGATCGGCAACGGCACCATGGAGTTGCTTCTGAGCCAGCCCTTGTCACGTTCCAAGTTCATTCTTACCCGCATGGCCGGTCTGTTCGCGTACGTTCTGACCATCTCGGCGGCGACATTCGTTCCGATTCAGATCTTTGGACCCGGATACGACATAGATCTGTCTGCCGAGACGTTCTGGATGTTGTTCGGTCTAGGTGCACTTTTCATGCTGGCTATCGGGAGTTTCGCCTTCATGCTCTCGGCGTTGTCGCGTGACGGAGGAAGGCCTGTGGCTATCACGTCGGCGATGATCGCAGCTATGTGGATCGGCGCTTTCTTGGTGCAGGTGTCTGACTTCGCAGACGCCTTGGAGCCATTCAACCTGCTCAGCTACTGGGAACCAGGCAAGATAATCAACGAAGGCGCATTGTCCACCGATGCATGGTGGGTGTATGCAGGTGTAGCGACCGTGAGTCTTGTGGTCGCATACGTTGGGTTCCTGAGACGCGACGTGACGTAGATCGTGTGTCCATCTGCGGCCCGCAACGGCTGCAGAGAAGTGCTGGGGACCAGGTCGGGCGGGCGCTCCACTACCAAGTGGGGCGCCCGGTCCTTCTCTTGAGTTCATGCGACGATAAGCTTCTCACTCAGCGATCTTGAGCAAGCCCTTGAGCAAGTCACACATGCGGTCGGCGTCCACGTACAACGCATCAGGAAATCGATGTCTCGTCTCTTGGATCGTCTGATCGGATCCGCCCACGAATACGATCGGCACGTGGGCCGCGGCGGAGCTCGCAGTGAGAGTGCGTGCGAGTTCGCGGCCACGCGCAGGGTCGCGAGACAGGAAGATGAGGATCGCGTCCGGAGGATCGGCCAGTGCGAGTCTGAGTGCGCGCGATGAATCATGGGATTCCGTGTCAACGAGACAACCCTCGAGGCGCAGTGGGAGGGCGAGGTCGTCAACCTCACTCTCGTCCCAGTGAACAAGGATGAAACGCTTGTCGGCCATCTCTCTCCAAAGGAAGTCGCTCGTTGAGTCCCATGG
>JAQIBK010000191.1 GCA_027859125.1 Actinomycetota bacterium
AACACGTTAGTCCGCCTCCGTGGAGGCGGCCCGCCCCGCGGCGTGGCGTGGTCGTTCTTCGGCGGGTACCATTGGGCCTGGAGGTTTGTCATGGTGACTGCACTCGAGGACAAGCGTGACGCGATAGCCGCCCTGTGCCGCAAGTACGGGGTCGTGCGCATGGATGTGTTCGGCTCTGCGCTCAGAGACGACTACCGCATCGGCGAGAGCGATATCGACCTGCTCGCGGATTTCGGAGACCAGGACCCCTTCGAGCTCATCGACGCCTACTTCGACCTGCTCGATGAGCTGCGCTCGCTGCTCGGCACCGACGTCGATCTCGTCATGAGTGACGCCATCAAGAACCGCTACATCCGCGCGGAGGTCGAGCGCACCAAGCAGGCCCTGTATGCAGCGTGAGCCGAGCGCGTTTCTCGAAGACATCATCGTGGCCTGCGATGCGATCGCGGCAGACATCGAGGGCGTGGACGTCGACTCGTACACCTCGAACCGGATGCTCAGGTCGGCCGTGGAGCGCGAGTTCATGATCATCGGCGAGGCGATCAGCAACCTGGCCGTACTCGCGCCGGACCTTTTCACACGCATCACGCAGGGACGCACCATCGTCGATTTCCGCAATCAGCTCGCGCACGGATACATGACCGTGAACGACCGGCTCGTCTGGGGATATGCTGTCCGCGAGGCTCCGCAGCTTCGCGAGGAGTGCGCTCGGCTGCTCGCGGGCAGGGGCGGCGGAGCGGACTAACCCAGGTTTCGAGCGGACGGCGCGCGTGTGCGCCGACCGATGAGCTGCGGCAAAGAAGCGCCGCCGCTCAAACCCAAACACGTTGGACAGCCGGTCAAGCGACAGGTGCCAGCGCAGCTAGTCCGAGAGCGACTCGTCGAGGATTCGCTCCAGCCCATCGAGGATGATTTCGAGCCCGAATTCGAAGTCTGCCTCGGCGTCGTAGCCGACCTCCATCGCGTGTGACGCCATCCGGTGCAGGTATGGGTACTCCTCAGCGGGAATGTACGCGAGGATAGCCTCAGCCATCTCCTCTGTTGAGGCGCCGTCGTCGGCCAAAAAGCTCATCTGCTGGATACCGAATCCGTAGATGTAGCTGTCGAGCAGCGAGAACGCACGTGCCGCGCCGTCCATCGAGAAACCGGCTCGCACCAGCGTGCCCAGGATCGAGTCGAGGTAGCGCAGTCTTGTTGGACCGCTCGACTCACGCGAATCGAGGAGCGCCGGCGCCCAGGGATGGCAACCGAAGACATCTCGTGCGGAGATCGCTCGGCGGCGCATCGCCTCACGCCAGTAGTCGGCGTCGGCAGGCACGGCGAACTGTTCGACCACGAGGTCGACCATCCCGTCGAGGATGTCGTCCTTGTTTGCGACGTGGTTGTAGAGCGACATCGCTTCCACACCCAGCCTCGACGCCACCTCGCGCATGGTGACCGCCGCGACGCCACGTTCATCGGCGATTTCCACCGCCGCGACGAGGATTCGATCTCGATTCAGGGGAAGGCGCCGTTCGAGCTCCTTCGCGTGGTCTGAGGTCTTCTCGGCCATTCTCACCTCTAGGCTTGACATACTTACTTAGTAAGTACGATACTGCACACGCTTACTTAGTAAGTAAGTATATAGTCAATGGCCGATCACGCAAGCGTGCCGCGGCCCGTGAGAAGGAGGACGGAAATGGAAAGGTTGGCTCACCATGACGCAAACGGACAGAAGGCAGGAGGCGTGGCGGCACTTTACCTCGCGCTCGCCTATCTCGCTGCGATGCCCTACTTCCTGGTCGTGGTCGACTATCCGGGTGCGACCACCGTCGCTGACAAACTGGCGCTTGTCGTCGGCAACTACCAGAGCATGTACGCGATGTACCTCGTCACCTACGTGTTCTTCGGGATCGTGCTCGGCGTGTTGGTGTTCGCGCTGTACGACAGGCTGCGCGCCTTCGCGCCGGCCACTGTGCGCGTCGCCACCGCCATCGGCCTGCTGTGGTCGTTCGCTCTCGTGACGAGCGGGATGGTGTTCAACTACGGCATGACGACCATCGTGACCCTTGCGAAGACCGATCTCGCGCAGGCCCAAGCCGTATGGCAGACGATCGAGCCGATCGCGCAGGGGCTCGGCGGCGCCGGCGGCGAGGTCCTTGGCGGTCTGTGGGTGTTGCTGGTGAGTTGGGTGGCGCTGCGAAGCGGCGCACTGTCGAAGGCGTTCGGCTGGCTCGGGATGGCCGTCGGTACGATGGGCCTCGTTTCGATCGTGCCCCCGCTGCACGAGGTCGCGTACGCGTTCGGACTGCTCCAGATCGTGTGGTTCGTATGGCTCGGAGTGACAATGACGACAAAGCCAGCGGCGGCTGAGGCAGGATGGATCGCGAGTGCGAGTGCCGTGGAGCTGTAGTTCCCGGGGCGCACGGCGGGGGGCGCGCTACAACCGCCAGGCGCGTCCTCTCGCACATGACCGCTGTCCAATCACAGTTCTACGAATCCGCTGGCCACTCTTGCCTGTTCTGGCCTG
>JAQIBK010000231.1 GCA_027859125.1 Actinomycetota bacterium
GAACCAGGGCTGAGGGTCTCGTGACTCTCGACGGTCAGGACATCTTCGCTCCGGGCGTCGATCCTGTGGATCTTCGCAGGCGAATCGGCATGATCTTTCAGCAGCCGAATCCGTTCCCCATGTCCATCTATGACAACGTGGCCTTCGGACCTCGACTCCATGGCGTCAAGAACAAGGAGAAGCTCGACGAGATCGTTGAGTCTTCGCTAGGCAAGGCCAACTTGTGGAAAGAGGTCAAGGACATCCTTGACCGCAACGGTCTTGCCCTGTCCGGTGGACAACAGCAGCGTCTGTGTATCGCTCGCGTGCTCGCGGTACGCCCCGAGGTGCTGCTCATGGATGAGCCCTGTTCGGCCATCGATCCGACTTCGGTCCAGAAGATCGAGGATCTCATGGCCGAGATCAAGGACGAGGTCACGATCATCATCGTGACGCACAACATGCAGCAGGCGGCGCGCGTGAGCGACTTCACAGCGTTCTTCCTCCAAGAGATCGCGGGGGAACCAGCCGAACTGGTCGAATACGATCGCACAGCGAATCTCTTCACAAGCCCGTCGGACAAGCGCACTGAGGACTACATAACTGGTCGCTTCGGCTAGGGCCTGAACGGAACGCTCCATGTCGGGAGGGTTACATGTGTGTGAATCGGGCGAAACCGCAGATATGCGCGGTATGATTGCAATTGAATCGTGTGAATCGACAAGGAGTTGACGCAGTACAATGCGCGAGGAATTCAGGCGGGAACTCAAAGAACTTAAGGCCGAAGTGTTGTCCATAGGGCAGTCTGTCACGGATATGACGGCAGACGCTGTTGCTTCGCTCGTCAACGGGGATGTGGATCTCGCGCAAGCAGTCATCGGGTCCGATGCGGAGATCGACCGCAGGTGCCTGGGAGTCGAGGAGCACTCACTCGAGGTCACGGCCACGCAGTTCCCGGTGGCAAGGGATCTCCGGCTGCTTCATTCATTGACCTATATTGCGCTGCATATGGAGCGCATGGCCGATCTGGCTGTGAACATAGCGAAGGCAACACTCCGCACCGCCGACCGTCAGGGCCCCCAGACGCTGTGCGATCTGATCAAGGCACAGGGCAACTTGGTTCACCGTGTGCTGGACGCCACCATGGAGGCGCTGGACAAGAAAGACGTTGCTCTGGCCCGCAAACTCGCGGAGCTCGACGAGCCGATCGATCATCTCTACAAGCAGTTCTTCCGTGAACTCGCTCGTCTCCAAGAGGAGAGTGACATCGAGTGGGCGTCTTCGATGGTTCTGGCCAGTCGGTATCTTGAGCGTATTGCCGACAACGCGGTGGACATCGGCGAACGTATCGCCTATCTGGTCACCGGTGAGCTCGAGGGGTTGCGCGAGACCGACGAGGGGGCCTAGACGTGAATGCGGTCGCCGGGCGATACGAGGCGGTCTGCAGACATGTGGCCGACGCGGCGGACGTCTTTGGACGCAGGCCTGACAAGGTCACCATAGTTGCCGTCACCAAGACTGTGAGCATCGAGGAGATTCGTCATGCGTATTCTCTTGGGATCCGGGATTTCGGAGAGAATCGCGTTCAGGAGTTTCTGGGCAAGTATGGCCTGTTCCCGGAGGCTCGCTGGCACTTCATCGGCTCGCTCCAGACCAACAAGGTCAAGGACGTGGTGGGTCGCGTATTCCTGATCCACTCCGTGGACTCGCTGAAGCTGCTTTCGGCAATCGACCGGAAGGCTGCTGAGTTCGGAGTGATCCAGCCGGTACTGCTCCAGGTGAACGTATCCGGTGAGGCGTCCAAGCACGGCATGCGCCCTGTCGATGTGGCCGACGTTCTGGTCGAGGCCATGCGCATGGAGAACGTTGAGGTGCGAGGACTCATGACCATGGCTCCATTCGGTCGCCCCGAAGATGCTCGTCCCGTCTTCTCTGCACTGCGCGAACTGGCAGGATCACTCGGCGAGATGCGCGCGGATGGGGTAGAGTTAGAACAGCTCTCGATGGGCATGACGAACGACTATCGTGTCGCAGTCGAGGAGGGAGCCACGATCGTGCGCGTGGGCAGGGCACTCTTCAACGGAAGATGAGCCCTTGTCCGCCGTCGTTGTTTTGACATGGATCCGCGAGCGAGGAGAACGACGTGAGCCTGTGGCATCGCCTGAAGGTACGACTCGGCCTGGAGGATGACTGGGACGACGAGTACGACGACGAATACTACGACGAGGAATTCCCGGACGGCACCGAGAGTTCGGGTGACCGCTTCTACGGTCGCAATGCGTATGACTCGCCAAGCGGATCGAACTCCGGTGTCAAGCGCGCGGAGCGTGAGTCCGACTACGACCGATCTCGCAACTCTCATCTCAGGAGTGTTCCCAGCAGCAACGATGTTGCTCAGATGGCACCCCAGGTCAAGATGCACATAGTGGAGCCCAAGAGCTACACGGAGGCGCAGAACATCGCCGACAAGTTCAAGATGGGCACGCCTGTGATCATGAACATGTCCATGACTCAAGCTGATCTGGCAAAACGCATGATCGATTTCGCCTCGGGTCTGACTTATGGCCTCGACGGTGGTCTTCAGAAGATCTCTGACAAGGTCTTCATGCTCACGCCCGCCAACGTTGACGTATCAGCCGGCGATGTTCGTCGGCTCAAGGACAACGGTCTCTTCGGAATCGACGGGTAGCCTATGAGTGCCGGGAATTTCAGACTCGATGGGCGTGTCGCCTTCATTGGTGGCGGTCGCATGGGCGAAGCGATAGTTGCCGGACTGATTGCGGCGAAGACGGTCCTTCCCGATCAGATAGTGGTCTCTGAGCCAGTCGCCGAGCGACGCGTGGAGCTCGCTTCCTCATACGGTGTCACTTGTGTCACGGATGGCCATGAGGCTATCGAGGGGGCGGACGTAGTCGTCTTGGCCGTCAAGCCTCAGATCATGGATGCGGTCGTTGCGACTCTGTCCGATGGTCTCGCTGAAGCTCTCGTCATTTCGATAGCGGCTGGAGTGACGTGCGCCCGGCTCGAGTCTGCGCTTCCGGCGGGCACGGCGGTTGTACGCGTGATGCCGAATGCCCCGGCGATGGTCGGTCAGGGCATGGCGGTCGTGAGCGGCGGTGCCGAGGCATCCGCTGAGCAGGTCTCGCTTGTGTCCGAGCTGTTCTCACTGCTGGGACACGCAATAATCATTGAGGAACACCATCAGGACGCGGCCACGGCGATCTCTGGATCGGGCCCCGCGTATGTTGCGCTCTTTGTGGACGCTCTTGCACGCGCCGGAGTCCGCCAGGGACTATCCAGAAGAGTCGCCGAGGATCTTGCGGTTCAGACGATTCGAGGCACGGCGGATCTCATCGAACAGACCGGCCAGCACCCGGAGCAGGTCATCGATGCAGTCTCAAGCCCCGGTGGCACGACCATTGCGGCGATCGAGGCTCTTGAGGCGGGCGGATTGCGTGCATCGGTCGCCTCTGCAGTAGATGCAGCCGTACGACGTTCAAAGGAGTTGGGTTCTTGATTTCCTCCCTTGTGTCCAGTGTGATCGATTTCTACGTGTTCATCGTGTTCGCCTACGTGATCATGTCTTGGTTTCGGCCGAGCGGATTCCTGTACGATGTGTACGCAATGTTGGCAACCATCTGCGAGCCGTACATCGGTCTGTTCAGGCGGATAGTTCCACAGGGGGGCGGAGGCATTGATTTCTCACCGCTCGTTGCGATACTGGTTCTGCAAGTAATAGTGCAACCTGTACTCAGGAGCTTGCTCCTGAATCTCGGACTGTAGGGATCATCAGGAGGGGAACGAACGACATGAAGCTGACTCCACTGGACATACACCACAAGGAGTTCCGCCATTCACTGCGTGGCTACAGTGAGGAAGAGGTCGATCAGTTCCTCGATGAGGTCGCTGACGAATTCGAGCGACTCTTCAAGGAGAACATCGATCTCAACGAGCGTCTCGACGCCGCAATAGAGAAGGTGCGCACGTATCACGACATGGAGAAGACGCTGCACAACACCATGCTCAGTGCGCAGCGCTCCGCCGAGGACATCATCACGAAGTCCGAGGGCGAGGCGACGGTACTTCTGCGGGACGCAGAGGTCAAGGCCAAGGAGATCATTCATAACGCTCTTCAGCAGAAGCAGAAGGTCGCTGCCGAGCTCGTTCGCATCAAGCATGCCGAAGAAGAGTTCAGGGCGAGATTCAGGTCCATGCTGGACACCCACATGCGTGGCCTGGTCGAGATCGGACTGCCCGACGATGTGACGGTTCTCATGGGAGACACGGACGACGGTGTGGTCGGCGACGTCGCCGTGGGTACGCCAGCCGTGTCCCTCGAACCGCAGCGTGCACCAGAACCGGTGTTCCAGCCTGAAGCAGAGCCTGAGCTCGATACCCCGGAAGAGCCGCCAGCCGCAGGTTTCGTTGAGGCTGTTTCGCTTGGTGAGACCGAAGATCCCGATCTTGGGCTTGATGTCGAGCCGGTGTTCATCGATCCCAAGGAGTTTCCCAGCTTCGACCAGCTGGGCGAACGTGACGATGATCTCGACATCGAGGAGATTGACTAGATCACGTGTCGTCGGCATTGATAGCTGTTCATGTCACCCCCAAGTCGAACCGCGATGAGATAAGGGGTTGGCGTGGGGGTGAGTTGTCTGTGAGGGTTACCGTCGCTCCCGAGGGTGGCAAGGCCAATGCTGCAGTCTGCAAGGTGTTGGCCAAGGCGCTGGGCGTACCCAAGAGCGCGGTCAGGGTGTTGCGCGGTGACACTTCCCGTCACAAACAGGTCGAGGCGGTCGGCGTGACCGATGCGCATGTTCGGCAGACATTCGGAGAACCCGACGCTCGTCTCTTCTAGAGCCCTGCTGAGTGTTTCATTCCGCTTCCTGTGGTACATACACGAGTACTTATGTACGACAGGGGAGGGGATCGTCATGTTGGAGCAGTATGGGGTTCCTCGGACGTACAAGAACGGGGAGGTCATATTCCGACAAGGTCAGTTCGGGCAGGAGATGTACGTGATCCGTAGTGGCAAGGTGCGGATATTCGGGACGCATAACGGGGCAGAGACAACCTTCGCAGTGCTCAGAGAGAAGGACTTCCTGGGAGAGATGTCGCTCCTGACCGGCGAGCCTCGCTCGGCCACCGCGAAGGCGCAGGGCGACGTGTCAGTCAGCGTGATCGATGCGGCTACATTCGCGCACCTCATTTCCGAGCCTCTGGTGCACGATATTCTGACTCGAATGAGTCGACGTCTTCAGGACGTCGACATCGAGCTGGAGAAGCTGGGTTCCCAGGACACCATTCGGCGCGAGCACCTGGGTCATCTCATAGAACAACGCCACTGGCTCACCTAGCGCGTTGACCGCACAAACCAACGTGCGATACCATCACCCCCGTCGCACAAGCGGGTCGTTGCGACGAGAATAGTGCACCAAAGGCTATGACGGGGACGAGTAGGCGAGCGGTGCGTCACGAAGCGAGCGGGGACAGTGAGAGCCCGTAGGCGCCACGCTCATCCGAATATCACCCCACGAGCCTCGAACCGAACGGCGAGAGTATGCGCTCTCGGCTGCGTAGGCTTCGACGGGAAGCTCCCGTTACAGGGCGACCGAGTGGCGCGATCCGTGGTGGATCGTGGCAAGCGCGGGTGGTACCGCGGAGCGGAATAGCGCGCTTCGTCCCGGCATTTCGGAGACGAGCGCGCTTTTTGATGCCCGGATGTGGGCAGGAACCGCATTGCTGCGGACGCGCCAACGAAACAGGGAGAGGCCAGGAGTATGGGCGATAAGCCGAACTACAAAGATACGATGAACCTGCCGCAGACTGATTTTCCGATGCGAGCGAGTCTCGCGACCCGGGAACCCGAGTGGCTCAAGTTCTGGGACGAGATCGATATCTACGGCAAATCGCTCGAGGTGAATGAGGGCGGTCCGACATTCATCCTGCACGACGGACCTCCTTACGCCAACGGGCACATCCACATGGGCACAGCCTTCAACAAGGTCTTCAAGGACCTCATCGTCAAGTACAAGACCATGCGCGGGTACTGGTCTCCATACGTCCCGGGCTGGGATTGCCACGGCCAGCCGATCGAGCACCAGGTCGAGAAGAACCTTGGCTCCAAAGGCATGGCCGAGACCTCCAAGTCCGATCTTCGGGCCATGTGCCGCGACTACGCTATGAAGTTCGTAGGCATTCAGGCCGAGGAGTTCAAGCGCCTGGGCGTGCGGGGCGATTTCGACAACCCGTATCTCACACTCAATCCCTCATACGAAGCGGGCAACGTGCGCATCTTCAAGGAGATGTACAATCGCGGCTTGATCCACAAGGGCTCCAAGCCGATCCACTGGTGCATGCGCTGCAAGACCGCGCTCGCGGAGGCCGAGATCGAGTATTCCGACGAGGTGTCCGACAGCATCTACGTGAAGTTCTGGTTCACCGAGGCACCCGAAGTATTCGCTGGGTCTGCGGCCAAGGTGGGCGTGCTCATCTGGACGACCACGCCGTGGACGCTTCCGGCCAACGTCGCCGTGACGCTCGCGGATCGCGCGAACTACGTGGGTGTTCGGATCGGCGATGAGGTTCTGGTCATGGCCGAGGAGCTTGTGAAGAGCGTGGTCGAGACAGCCGGCATCGAGTCGTACGAACTCGTCACCGGTGCCGACGGCGAGCCTGTGCGGGTGAAGGGTTCGGAACTCTCCGGCCTGAAGTACGGGCAGCCCATTCACGAGAACGTGGAGGGCGTGATCATCACAGGTGGCCACGTCGAGCTCTCGACAGGTACCGGCGCCGTGCACACGGCTCCCGGCCACGGCGACGAGGACTACCTAGTTGGCTTCAAGTTCAATCTGCCGTCGCCTATGCCCGTCATGGACAACGGCGTGTTCGATGACGGTGCGGGTCCGTTCGCCGGAATGCACGTCAACAAGGCTAACCCCGTGATCGTGGAGTGGCTCACCGAACGCGGAGACATGCTGCACGCTGGCAAAACGGATCACTCGTATCCGCACTGCTGGCGCTGCAAGCAGCCGGTCATCTTTCGCGCGACCGAGCAGTGGTTCGTGAACATGGACGAGGCCAAGGAGGGACGCACCGCGCTTCGCGATGGCGCGCTCAGCTCGATCGAGAAGGTCGAGTGGATACCGAGTTGGTCGGTCAATCGCATTCGTTCCATGGTCACCGATCGCCCTGACTGGTGTATTTCACGCCAACGTGCGTGGGGTGTGCCTATCCCGACCTTCACTTGTGCGACTTGCGGAGACGTCGTTGTCTCCGATGAGATATTCGATGCTGTCATTCATCTCTTTGAGACTGAGGGCGCCGATGCGTGGTTCACAAAGGAGCCAGCGGAGTACCTGCCAGCTGGCACCACGTGCTCTCGCTGTGGAGGGACAGAGCTCAAGCCCGAGCAGAACATCGTGGATGTCTGGTGGGAATCCGGCGTGTCGCACACGAGCGTGCTAGAGGCACGCGATGAGCTCCGTCGCCCAGCAGAGCTCTATCTCGAGGGAACCGATCAGCATCGTGGTTGGTTCCAGTCCAGCCTGCTGACCAGCGTGGGCGCCTACGATGAGCCGCCGTTCCAGCGTGTTCTGACCCACGGTTTCATCGTGGACGGCGACGGTCGCAAGATGTCCAAGTCGGTCGGCAACGTGATCAGCCCGCTCGATATCATCGAGAAGTCCGGCGCGGACATCATCCGTCTCTGGGCTGCTGCTGCAGATTACTCGCAGGACGTCTCGATCTCCGATGATATCCTCGCTCGCACGAGCGATGCTTATCGCCGCATGCGCAACACGTACCGTTTCCTGCTCAGCAACCTGTTCGACTACACGCCGGATAGGGCGGTCGCGTGGGGGGATATGCCGGAAATCGACCAGTACGCAATGGCCCGCTTGGCCGATGTGGTCGAGCGTGTGACCAAATCCTACGACGATTGGAAGTTCCATCAGGTCTATCACACGGTGTTCAACTACTGCGTGACGGATCTGAGTTCGTTCTACTTCGACGTTCTCAAGGATCGTCTGTACTCCGACGGCGTTGACTCCGTGTCCCGTCGAAGCGCTCAGACGGTTCTGGCCGAGATACTCAAGGCACTCGTCCGCATCATGGCCCCGATCCTCTCTTTCACAGCCGAGGAGGTCTGGCAGTTCATGCCCGAGAGCTTGAGGGATGGCGCCGTGAGCGTGCATATCGCGGGTTGGCCGGATATCGAGGTTTCTGCGGCAGAGGCTGGCGAACTCCGTGAGGCATACGTGACTGTGCTCGAGGTCAGGGAGGCGGTCACGAAGGCGCTGGAGGACGCGCGAAACGACAAGATCGTGGGCAAGAGCCAGGAAGCGCATGTCACGATCACCGTGCAGGCCGACACGGCTCACATTCTTGAGGCAAGAGGCATTGAGTCCCTGGCTGAGATGTTCATTGTTGCGAGTGTGTCGCTGGATGTGCGCACTGCTTGTACTGTGTGTGTGCAGATAACTCCAGCCATTGGCGAGAAGTGTCCGCGCTGTTGGAGCTTCCGCGACCTCACTGAGGATGGTGTTTGTGCTCGATGTGCCAGTGCATTGGCGAGTCAATAATCCTTCCGGTGGTATAATGACATATGAACTGAAGCACGGGCGCCCGGCACGAGCCGGGCGCTTTGTGATAGACCCCTGGCAGGAGCGTGTCACTGTGAACAAGGTCGCGCGCGACATACAGAAGACACTCGAGAGCGAACTCGAGCGACTGGGCAATGAGGTTGCCGTACTTGAACGCGAAGGTCATGAACAGTTGTCCGAGGCCAGTGGCGAGAACAATTACCGCGATCATATGGCTGATCAAGGCACAGCTACATTCAGCCGCGAACTCGATATGAGTCTTGAGGAGAACCTCAAAGATTCATTTGGCGCTGTGCGTGCTGCACTGGATCGAATGGAAACGGGCTCATACGGCGTTTGCGAGAGTTGTGGCGCCAGTATAGAAATAGGGAGACTCCAAGCTATGCCAACCGCGACACTCTGTATCACGTGCAAAGAAGCCGAAGAGTCCCGCTAGAGGTGCGGCGCCCTTTCGCCGCGTACCTGTCGCTCGCAACGATCACTCTGCTTCTGGATCAAGTCAGCAAGTATGCTGTCCGGAGCTATCTGGAGCCCGCACAGTCCATTGAACTCTGGGGCGATTTCTTCCATCTCACATACGTGCGCAATGTAGGTGCCGCTTTCGGTCTCCTCCCGGGACAGAGGGTGCTTTTCGCGGGAACGTCGATCCTGGTGGTCGTTGGCATTGTCATCTACTGGTGCGTTGTGCGCCCCAAAGACGTGTTGACTGTCTTGTCACTTGGTCTGGTGACCGCAGGCGCGATCGGGAATCTCATAGATCGGATCGTGATCGGACGGGTCACGGACTTCCTGGACTTCTTTGGCAATCAGTTCCCGGTATTCAATGTGGCTGACATGTCGGTGATCATTGGAGTTGCGATACTGCTCTTCAGGATCGTCTTCTGGCCTGAGGAGCAGCCCGAGGAGGTCGCCGCAGGCGAGAGCGAGGTATCTCTGTGAGCGAGCGCTTCTTCGAACACCGCGTCTTGTCTGACGAGGCGGGGACACGCTTGGACAAGCTTCTGGCTGCCCATGATTTCATGCCGTCTCGTTCAGCCGCAGCCAGGTTGATCGATGACGGTTTCGTTCGGGTCGATGGCGAGGTTGTCAACAAGAAGCACATGCCTGCTGAAGGTGCTCTCATCACCGTTGAGATGCCTCTGCGCGATCACGGGGATCTCGAGGCAGAACACATCCCGCTGGACATCCGTTTCGAGGATCAACACATGATCGTTCTGTCGAAACAGGCGGATCTGGTCGTCCATCCTGCGCACGGGCACTGGACGGGGACTCTGGTCCATGCGCTTCTGGCGCACAGCCAGGAGCTGGGCACGATGCAGGGCGATGACCGGCCCGGTATCGTTCATCGGCTGGACAAGGACACGACTGGATTGATGATGGTCGCCAAGACCGATCGTACCCAAACCGAACTGTCCGAGGCGATCAAGATCCGCTCGATCGACCGGCGGTACCTCACGTTGGTGCACGGCTACATTGCACCGGACACCGGTTTGATTGACGCACCATTGGCGCGAGATCCGCGCGATCGACTGAGAATGGCGGTCGTGGATCATCCGAGATCGAAGCAGGCGGTGACCACCTTTCGCGTGCTGGAGCGTTTCATGGCCGGAGTCAAGGACGATGGTTTCACGTTGATCGAGTGCAAACTCTACACGGGAAGGACCCATCAGATTCGCGTTCATATGGCCTATATCGATCATCCGGTTGTGGGGGATCAGCTCTATGGTGCCCGAAAGGCCAAGGCTGACATGGGACTTGAAAGACAGTTCCTGCATTCGTACCGCTTGAAGCTCGATCATCCGATAACGGGCGAGGAGATAGCTATCCTCGATCCTCTGCCGGAGGATCTTGCGACGAGGCTTGAGTCGCTGGAGGAGTTCTCCATGGGGCGCACATCTGCAGGCGATGAGGTATTCGCCGAACTGGCAGCCGCAGACTAGGGACTCAATTGAGGCTGATGGGTATCATTACCAACAAGTGCCTTAATCGGTGAGTGGAGAGCTCTAGTGATCGACAATCGATCTGTTCGCAGTGTAGCCATTAGAATCGCTCTGACATACGCAGTCTTTGCCGGGCTGTGGATCGTCTTCTCCGATCGCGCGCTCGTTTGGCTAGGCCTCGACAACGTGACCTTGGTGCAAACGTACAAGGGCCTTTTCTTCGTCCTGGTGACCACGTTGGTGCTTTATGTGGCTGCAAGACGATGGTTGTTTGGCGTTGTCAACGCGACAGCCGAAGCGGACTCCATCAGAATTCAGATGCTCAGAATCAGTGATACCGTTCCGATCGGCGTGTTGATCGTGAATGTCGACGGTAGTGTGGAGTATGCGAATCCTGCTGCGCAAGAGCTCTTCGACAACAACCTGCGATCGATTCTTGAATTCAGCGTCGGTTGGCTCGATGAGAGCGGAAGAGTCTTCGACATGGAGCGGGACCTGCTCGACAGAGTGTTCGGCGGGCAACGGGTGATCGACTTCAGACTCGAATCGCCTGATGAACCAGCCCGTGTGCTCACTCTGTCCGCCGCGCCTTTGAGTGACGCATCAGGGGTGATCGAGGGTCTTGCTGTCACCATCACCGACATCAGCGAGCGGGTCGCCCTTGAACGAAAGGCTGCACAGCTCACCCGTACATACCGCGTTTTCACTGAAGTGGGCCGACTCCTCGCGCGCTCCGATTCTGCAGAGGATGTCTTTGCGGGCGTGTGCTCCGTAGCCGTTGAGTCGGGGGGCTTCTCAGCATCCTGGGTATTGTCTCTCGAACCTGAGTCGGATGCCGCAGTGCAGACGACGTCCCGCAGTATCCCCGAGGTGACTTTCAAGGAGATGTTTGCAGGTCTATCTCTTGGGGATCTGGATCCTGACTCCACCATTACTGCGCCGTCCGGCCGTGGTATCACGGTGCACAACGATCTTCTAGCGGGGGATCCCGAGAGTCGATTGACCAAGCTGGCGCGATCGCATGAGCTTGGTTCCAGCGCATCTTTGCCCATCACTGTCGGCGATGATCTCGTTGCCGTGTTGACGGTGTTCTCCAACGAACCGGGTTTCTTTGACGATTCCGAGTTGCAGCTTCTGAACAGGATCCGGTCCGATGTCATCTCTGGGTTGTCCAAGATCAATGCGGATCGCGAGCGGAGGATTGCAGAGAACAATCTGGAAGAGCGAGAGAGTCAGTATCGGCGGCTTTTCGTGGGCAATCCGAACCCGATGTTCATTTATGATCCGGAGTCCCTGCGGTTCCTGTCTATCAATGACGCAGTTGCTGAACACTACGGGTACACGAGTGATGAGTTCCGTGCCATGACAATCGAGGATATTCGGCCACAAGAGGATTTGCTCGAGTTCCACGATCACCTCTCCGCCAGGGGAGAGGGCGTTACCAGGAAGCGTGAGTGGATTCATCTCACCAAGACCGGGGAGCGGATAGACGTGGAAGTGACCAGCAACGCGATCATCTGGGAAGGGAAAGGGGCCAGACTCGTTCTGGCCCATGACGTGACTCACCGAATCCAGGCTGAGCGCGAGCTGCGTGACGCAAACCGTGAGCTTGCAGAGTATCGGGATAAGCTGGAAAATCTTGTCGATGAGCGAACACAGGAACTGTCCCGGTTGAACGACAGACTGTCACGAACGACGCGTGTCAAGAGCGAGTTCCTGGCTAACATGAGTCACGAGCTACGCACGCCACTCACCTCGATCATCGGCTACAGCGACATGCTCCTCTCGGGCATGACCGGCGAAGTAACCG